>JAITCI010000063.1 GCA_031283155.1 Spirochaetota bacterium
ATTTTTTTTTTGTCTATGATCCGGCCGCAATTCTCGGTGCGCTCTTAGGTAAACCCGTACCGGAGGCGAGCGCGGAGATCGCCGCAAATTACATAGCTGCGCTCAACGAAAGCGGCGAAACCATTGGATACATTTTTGACGCGATTGCGCCGGGCGGGTACGGCGGCAATATCGAATTGGTTGTGGGCGTTACTGTTTTTCCCAATGAGACCTGGGGCAGCGCGCATATCGCCGATTACCGGGTCATCTCCAGTTCGGAAACGCCCGGTCTCGGAAAATCGGCGGAGCAAAATTTACATATCTTTTTTACAAATAGTCCATATGCGGAACGCAAGGGCGTATTCGATATCGATCCCGCCGACAGGCAGCACGACAGCATAAGCGGCGCGACGATCACCTCGCTCGCGGTTAAAAATGCGCTCGCCGCCGCCCTGCAAAGAGCCAGTCTTATTATCAAGCGCGATTGGGTGAATCTTGCTTTTCCGCAGGAACTGCTCGGCATCATCCCCAATGTTCAGCGCTCTCAGGTCATTCCCAATCTGCGGCAGGGGAATGTGCGCGAGGTTTTCGAAACCACCTGGTATGAACAGCCCAGCGGCTATCTCGTGAAGGTTTTTCTGCAGGATGATCAGGATAAGCGTGTTGGTATCGGGGGCTTTGTTGTGGGTTCGCGCAGGCTTTATGCCGCGCGCCTCTTTGCCATGCCAGAAGAGGCGGGGGCACCCTTTATCCCGGATCCCGATCTGCGCGCCGGTCTTTTTTATGGCATGGATACAACCACATGGTACTCCAATACTGTGTTGACCAGTCTGGAGAGTAATTTTGCGTTTGTGCTCAATGAGGGTTACTATCTCCTGCAGAGGGAGGGAAAACTTCCATGAATCCTGTGCGTCGCGGGATTTTCAAAGAAAATCCGATCTTTGTGATCATGCTGGGGTTATGCCCAACCCTTGCGATCACCACCGAGGTGATCAACGGGATCGGCATGGGACTCGCCATTCTGGTGGTTCTGACGGGATCCAACCTTTTCATTTCGCTTTTGCGCGCATGGGTTCCCGATACCATCCGTATTCCGGTTTTTATCGTTATCATTGCTTCTTTTGTAACAATCGTGGATCTCACCATGCAGGCCTTACTGCCCAGTCTGGCGGAGGCGCTCGGGATTTTTATTCCGCTGATCGTGGTCAACTGCATCATTCTTGGCCGCGCCGAGAGTTTCGCCTCCAAAAATCCTCCGCTGCCTTCCGTACTCGACGCGATTGGAATGTCGATAGGGTTTACGCTGTCACTGCTTTTACTTGCCGGTATCCGCGAACTCCTTGGAAACGGTACGCTCACTTTCCAGATTCTGGACATTGGGACAACAATCCATATTCCTTTTTTTGAAGAACATAAGGCGGCCATTATGATTCTTCCTCCGGGGGCATTTTTAACCCTGGGTCTTCTCATGGGTTTTTTTAATCACATCCGGAAGAGAATGGTTGGAAGCCCAAACGCCTATACCTTAAGCGATCAGCATATCTCGCGGGCGCGCCGGTTTTTGTGTAACGGCGGCAGGGTAGAGAGGAGGAAGGCGTGAGCATCGAAGCGGTTATCCTGCTTGTTGTGAGTTCCATATTTATCAATAATTTTGTACTCGCAAAATTTCTGGGTATCTGTCCTTTTATCGGGGTCTCCAAAAAGCTGGATTCCGCGATCGGCATGGGGATAGCGGTCACCTTTGTTCTTACCTTGTCCTCGGCGGCTGCATGGTTTGTCTACACCTATCTCCTGCATCCCTACGGCCTGGATTATCTGAAAACTATCGCCTTCATACTTGTGATTGCAGCCCTTGTACAGTTTGTGGAAATGGTTATCCGCAAATTTTCTCCCGCGCTCTATACCGCGCTCGGTATTTATCTCCCGCTTATCACCACCAATTGCGCAGTTTTGGGCGTGGCCGCGATCAATGTGCAAAAGGAATATAATCTTCTGATGAGTACTGTCTACGGCGCAGGCGCAGGGCTTGGCTTTACCCTCGCGCTGATACTCATGGCGGGCATTCGCGAGCGGCTTGAGGATTGCCGCATTCCGCGCGCCTTGCGCGGCGCGCCTATCGCGTTTATCACAGCGGGGATGATCTCGCTTGCGTTCATGGGGTTTGCCGGCATGATCAAGGAGTAAGAGCATGGTATCCATAATCGCCGCGATCCTTGTCATTACCGGGCTGGGTTTTCTGTTTGGCTACGCTCTGGCGCTCGCCGCGAAAAAATTCGCGGTGAGCAAGGACGAACGCGCGGCCGCGATTGAGGAACTTCTGCCCGGTGCCAACTGCGGCGCTTGCGGATTTCCGGGATGCGCAGGGTATGCGGAGGCCATCGTCAGTTCCAAAGCTGAAGCGGATCTCTGCGCGCCCGGCGGTGCCGCTTCCGCGAATGGCATAGCCAGGATCATGGGGGTAAGCGTCAAATCCAGTGACGAGCGCGTGGCGCGCGTTTTTTGCGGGGGGGGCAGCGACCGTACTACGCAAAAATACCGGTATAATGGTCTCGCGGATTGCTTTGCCGTTCATGCGCTTTTTGACGGGCATCTTGTTTGTTCCGACGGCTGCCTTGGTTTTGGTTCCTGCGCGCGGGTTTGCCGCTTTGACGCCATCGATATTGATGCAGCGGGCCATGCGCATATTAACGAGGATCGATGCACCGGCTGCGGATTATGCGCAAAGGCGTGTCCGCGGCATTTAATTGAACTTGTTAACAAAAAAAAGCGCGTACATATACTCTGCCGTTCGCATCTGCGCGGAGCGGTTTGCAACAAGATGTGCGAGGTCTCCTGCATCGCCTGTATGCGGTGCGAGAAAATCTGCAAACAGAACGCCATACATATCAGCGATAATCTTGCGGTCATCGACTATGCCGCCTGCACCTCCTGCGGCGAGTGCGTGGCTGTCTGCAATAAAAAATGCCTTATGCAATTTCCTTCCGTGCAGAGTGTACAGGGTGGGCACAGATAGACCCCGCGTTTTTCTGTTTGATATCGACGGTACCCTTCTGCATGGCGGCGGGCTCTCTGTGGAGAGTTACTGCTCCGCTTTCACGCATATTTTCGGAGAACCCTACAGTATCCGCGCGGTCGATTGCTCTGGCAGGACGGATCCCTGGATAGTGCGCGCGGTGCTGCGCCATTATGGGCTTACGGAGTTTGCCGAAGACGGGAGCATCCTGGAGGAGATTTTCCGCCATTTTCTCACCGCTATGCGCGCGATGGTGGATGCGGGATATCAAGCCGAGGTTTTGCCGGGGGTGCGGGAGGCGCTTGATTTTCTCGGCAGCACACCCGGGGTGACTCGCGCGCTTCTCACGGGTAATCTGAAGGAGGGCGCGCGGTTAAAGCTGCAAGCCGCAGAACTTCTCCAATATTTTGGAGAAGAGAGTTTCGCGCTCGGCGCTTTTGGGAGCGATCACCATGAGCGCGAGCGTCTTGCCGCTATCGCGCTTGATCGCCTCCGCCATGCTCTCGGGGATTCTCTTCAGGCTCGGGATGTATGGATCGTTGGCGATTCCATACACGATATTTCCTGCGCCCGCGCGGCGGGGTTTCGCGTCCTTGCCGTTGCGAGCGGATCTACCCCGCGCGCGGAACTTGCGGACAAGAACCCCGATATACTCATCGATGCCTTGGACGTCGGAATCTTCCGCCGCATACTGCATATGTAGCGGTTCTTATTCGAGCGTGATCTCGCTCTTCCAGAGGCCATGCTTATTGCAGCGCGCAACCACACTTAAATTTGCGGGCAGCGTCTCCGGCGTAACGATCATTGTGCAGACAGGTGCCATAATCCCGGCTGCGAATTCCGCGCGCCCTATATAGCAATCGTTGATGCGAACGCCCGCCCATTGAATAAAGTGATCGATCTCGCTTGGATGCTTGCCTCCGCCCACGTCTATATGCAGCTCATAGCGTTTATCGGCGAGTTTTTTCACGCTCAGGACGGGGAGATGTTTTTCCTTTGCTGCGTCCTCGTGTGAATTTGCGGCGGTGTTGATTTGATCGAACAGTCCCATTTTTGTCTCCTTTGAGATTGTATATACCGTTACCTGCTCCCGCATATTTTTGCAGGAGAATTGTATCATATCCCGTCCGTTCTTCCTTCATCGATTTTTCCAATCAGCATTTCCGCAAGGACGCGCTGGCTTGTAAAAACGGGTTCGGGAAAATCGCGGATGACTCTCTCAAACTCCTCGCGCGCGCGGCTGAACTTTTTAAGATAGTAATAGCAAAAACCGGTTTCATACCTGGCCCAGGCGCGGAAGGAAGGTTCGGCGTTTGTGCGGGCAAGGATAATCGCATACGTGTCGATTGCCTTGTGGTACTTAAAATCGATGAAGTAGGAAAGCGCGTTTTCGGCGAGTTTTTTGTCCGGCAGGGTGTTATAAAGCCTGACGTCACCCGAGGAAAGACGCGATCCTCCGCAGGACAAAAGCGCCAGCGCGATGAGAATAAAGGGGATATATATACGCGGCATGGGTATTCTCCGTTCCAAAGGGATGCCTAAATATACCCTGTTTACGGCAGAAAAAAATATGCACATATTTGCGCGCGCAGGGTTAAATTTCGTGCGTCGTATTGTTGGGCATTTGGGGGTGTAGCTCAGTTGGGAGAGCGCTTGAATGGCATTCAAGAGGTCAGGGGTTCGACTCCCCTCATCTCCACAAATATTTGATTCAATAGAAATGCTCCGGGCGAAAGGAGCCCAGAGTTTCCTGTTGTCCATTTCTTTTTGCAGGTTGCAGGGGGCGTCATGCAGAGCATGACCGGTTATGGAAGCGCCGAAAAGAGTACCCCGCGCTATGCCATTTTTGCCGCCGCGCGGTCGGTCAATAACCGTTTTCTCGACATACACATCCATTTGCCTCCGATCTTTGCCGATCGCGAACCCGAGATCAGGGACGTCATCGCGTCCGGCATCGCGCGCGGCAAGGTGGAGGCGGCGCTTGAGGTTCGTCGTCGTGATCAGACATATGCGGTACGTATTGATCACGCGCTCGCGAAGGCATATATTTCCGCGTACACAGCGCTTGCCAAAATACTTGCCTCCGATTTGCCGCTCTCTCCCTCCGCGCTGATGCGCATGGACGGGGTGTGTACAATCGAAAAGGCGGATCCGGAGGAAGCGCTCTGGCGCGATCTCAAGGCGTGTTTTGAACACGCGCTTCGGGATTGCGTCCGGCTGCGTGCGCGTGACGGTGAGGCTGCGCGCCGTGATTTTGAAAAGCAGCTCAAGCTGCTCGAAGCCAGGTCAAAGCGCATACGAACGCGCGCTGCCGGGAGGGTTCCGGAATACGCCAAAGAGCTGGCGCGCAGGCTGGAATCCATGATCGGCAAAACCGTGGACACGCAGCTTATTGTCACCGAAGCGGCGATTCTGGCCTCCAGAAGCGATATACACGAAGAGCTCGAGCGTTTCGCGAGCCATATCGCTCTTTTTCGCGAAGAAATGAAAAAAACCGCAGGCTGCGGACGCACCCTGGATTTCATCGCGCAGGAGATGAACCGCGAGATCAACACTATCGGCTCAAAGCAAACCGATTCCCTGATCTCGCGGGAGGTCATTGCCATCAAAACAATACTCGAACAAATTCGCGAACAGGTGAGGAATATCGAGTAATGGAGATCGAACAAGGCAGGATATGTATCATCAGCGGACCGTCGGGCGCAGGCAAAACAACTATTTATAAGCGTCTTTTGCAGGAATATGCCTGGCTGCGGTATTCTGTTTCCGCGACAACGCGCAAACAGCGCGAGCATGAGACGGATGGCATGGATTACCATTTTATCGACGACGATACCTTCATGCGTCTTGTCGGCGAAAACGCTTTCGCGGAATATGCGGCGGTGCATGGCCGGAGGTATGGTACCCTGAAAAGCGAGATCGAAAAGAAGGCCGCGCCGGGTTTTCTGTGCATCTTTGATATCGACGTGCAGGGCGCGGCATTGATGCTCCGGTCCTATCCGCGCGCGCTCACGATTTTTATCCGGCCTCCGGATCTCGCCGCCCTCGAGAGCCGCTTGTCCGCGCGCAAGACCGAAAGCGCGGAGAGTCTCGCGCTCCGGCTTGCGAACGCGAAGAGGGAACTTGAATCCGAAGGAATTTTTGAGTATTCTGTTATAAATGATGATCTTGAGAGCGCGTACGATACAGTGCGCAATATTCTGCTCCGGCAAAAAGGAGTTTTAGATAATGGCTCTGCCCTTTGAAAACCTTCTCAACCGCAATGAAAACCGGTATGAGATGTGTGTTGCTGCCATGAAGATCCTGCAGCATATCGCGACAACCACTTCCTCCGAAGATATAAGCAAGATGCGCGACAAACTGGCTGTCGCCGCCATCTCCCGCCTGCTCGACGAAAAAATTCCGATAAAGCGCGGCGTACAAGACGTCACCCAGGATCCCCTGCAGATATAAGCAATTCAACCTCCTGCTATGCGCATCCCCGTACTCTGCGGCCCGACGGCGGCAGGAAAAACCGCTGCCGCTCTTGCTCTTTTTGGCGGGACGGATACGTATTGCGCAATAGCCGCCGATTCCATGCAGGTCTACCGCTGTATGGATATAGCGACCGCCAAACCAACGCCGGGTGAGCAGGCGGTTCTCCGGCACGAGATGATCGACTGTGTACACCCTGAGGAGCATTACAGCGCCGGGCAGTACCTCCGCGAAGCGCGGGAGCGGATTTCGCATCATCTGGACAACGGAAAGCGAGTTGTGATTGTGGGCGGGACCGGCCTCTATATCAAGGCGCTTTTGCAGGGACTCTTTGAGGGACCGCCGCAGGATCGCGCTTTGCGGGACACATTCATGAAGCGGGAGAAACAGGAACCGGGGATCCTCTATCGGGAACTCTCCGTAAACGACCCGCCGAGCGCCGCGCGAATTCATCAACAGGATATTCGGCGCATCGTGCGCGCGCTGGAGGTGCTTGCGCTCACCGGCAAGAGTATTTCGTATCTTCAAAGTAAAATGCAGGCAAGTCCGTGGACACTCCGCCTGGCCGGACTCACGCTTGATCGCGCAGAACTTGCAGAGCGTATTGAGCGGCGGATCGATGCGATGTTCGCGGCCGGTTTGCTGGATGAGGTGCGTATGCTGCGCGAGCGCGGATGCCATGAGGGGATGGTTTCGATGCAGGGTTTGGGGTATCGCGAGTGCCTGCAGTATCTGGAAGGGCGGATCTCGCTCGACGAAGCGAAAGCCGTATTTCTCGCGCGCACGAAGTCGTTTGCGCAAAAGCAGATCATGCTGTTCCGGCGAATCCCGGGCTTGGTGTGGTTTTATGCCCATGATATCGAAGGACTCTCGCGCTATTTTCACAAGGATGCGCGGTCATGACTCAGGAGATCACAGCCATTCTGATAGTCGCAGACGACAAGAATGATCTCTGGCCGCTGGAATCCCCACGCTTTCCTTTCTCTTGTATTCCTTTTTTTGGGGGCTTAACCCTGCTCGAATCTGCATGGCAGCGTCTTTGCCGCATTACCACAGCCGATCATATCTGGCTGCTTTGTCCTCCGGATGCCTGCCCGCTCGCGGCAGATCTGCTTCCGGAGGCCGATAAGGAAAAGATCATCCCGAATGAGCTTGGTACGCTTGAGGCGCTTTTCAGATTTTCGCTGATGCTTCGCGAACGCTATGCCGCAGATATCGTGCTTATTTCGCGCGCCGCGATGATCGCCGGGGATGAGGAAATTTTTACGCAGAATATGCAGAATGCGATTCGTCTCGCCCGCGTAAGTGACTGCCTTATTGTCTGTGGCGTGCCGGCCAGGGAAGCGCGAATCGGCTACGACTATATCATCGCCGGAGAGGCGCGTCTCGGCGCGAATCCGGTCGAGGGGCGCGATGTGCGCGAATTTATTGTAAACGCAGGCGCACGCGAAGCGGCGTACGCAATGAAGAGCGGCAATGCCTGGTGGAATTCGGGCGTGTATATCTGGTCAAACGCGACCTTTCTCGCGGAATACGAAACGCATAACCACGAATTTGCAGCTGAGCCGGAGCATCGCGAGAGTGCTTCGCTTGAAGAGGCGCTCTTCCCGCGCGCTAAAAATCTGGTTCTCTTTGGCGCATCCATTGTATTCAGCCCCTTGCGGAATTATGAGGATATAGCGCGTTATATCCGGGGAGACGCCGCGCATAATTTGGGCGCAGGTAATATCGTATTTCATAATTCGAAGTCCTGCCTTGCGTATAATACAACGGAGCGGCTGCTTGTGGTCAGCGGTCTCCGGGATACCCTGCTTGTGCAGACCGAGGATGCGGTGTTTGTCTGTCCGCGCGGAGACGAGGGCAGGGTACGCGAGATCATGGAAGAACTCACGCATAAGCGCATCCTGTAGAAAAAAATCCCGCTTTCCCATTTAATAAGTACCTTTACAGGGCGTTATTGTGCGCATGCCTTTTCTGGTCAAAAAATGCGCCGGAAAAAGCAGAGTGATACCAGGATAAGGAGTGTGCTTCCATGCCATCAGGGAAAAAGCGCAAGCGGATGAAGATCGCAACGCATAAGCGCAAAAAGAAACGCCGGGCCAATCGTCACAAGAAGAAATAGCGCAGCCAGCGCTGAAACGGAGGTGCGGGAACCTCCGTTTTTGTTTGCTTTTTTCGGGGCTTGCGTTTGCCGATACTTGAAGAGAACGCGTATTTCCTGGAGGGCTTATGAAGAGAGCATTGTTTCGTTCTGTTCCCGTCTGCGCGGTTCTTCTGTGTCTTATTTTATTGTACGATCCGGGGCTCTCCGCAGAGTCTCTGTGGCGCGATAGCCATCTCTTTTCCACGCGCAGGGAGATACGCGCGGGGGATATACTCAAGATCAACTTTGCCTATCGCAATCTCCTGCGCTACCGCAACGAGATGAAGGTAGGCGAAACCGATAGTGCCTCCATCGGGCAGCCGGGCATGAAGGTTTTTGCGTTTCTCCCTTCACTTGAGAACAATGCAACCTATAACCGCAATAACAATCTTGAGTATAACAGCGAGCGCGAATTTTCGATGCACATCGCGGTTACGGTTTCGACTGTGGGTACAAATGGGATCATCGGTTTCCGGGGCGGGCATACGGTTCTCCTGAATGGGCAGAGCGAGCAGGTAACGATTGGCGGGGAGGTGCGCGATGCGGATATCCGTGAAGGCAATCTGATTCGGTCTACCGACGTCGCCAATCTCTCCTTTGTCTGGAACGGCCCCCGCGTCCGGCGGCAGGAGGCGCTCGGAGCGAATGATCTCGCGACTAACGCCGCTCCCGGTTCCGAAGGACCCGAACTCACGCCCGAGGCAAAGGAACGTCTGCTCCTGTTCCATCTTAACCGGGCGCATGACATTCTCTTCCGCGAGTAAGCGAAAGGCTATTCGATGGCGCGATTTTATCTCGTCGATGACTCTCTCTTTGTTCTGACACAACTGACGCAGATACTCCAAAAAGGCGGACACCAGGTCGTGGGCAGCGCCCAGAGCGGCGAGGATGCGCTGCGGTTTCTCGATGAACACGCAGGTACGATAGACGCTATTACGCTCGATATCACCATGCCCGGTTTGGACGGTATGGAAATTCTTGGCAGAATCCATCAGGAATGGCCTGCCATCATGCCTCTGATTGTCTCCGGCCTCGCGAAGAGGGATCTTGTGCTGGAGGCAGGCAGGCTTGGTGCCGCCGGCTATCTGATCAAACCACTTGTTCGCGAGAGGGTACTCGAAAAAATAGCGGAAGTACTCGGTACGCAGACGATTACGGCTGAGTCCGGCTCAAATGGGGAATTGCAATGACCGATTGTGTATTGGCCTTTGATATCGGCGGGAGTAATCTGAAGGCCGGGCTTGTGGATCCGAGCGGCAATATTCTGAAAGAGGATCGGCTGCCGCTTCCCGAAAATCGTGATCAGGCGCTCGAGGCGCTTATCCATCTTGCGGGCGGATTGGCAAAACAAGGCGAGTGTATCGGGATAGGTATCGGCGCTCCCGGGGTGATTGATCACGCCTCCTCTTCCATCGCCGCAGACGCAAATAATCTTCCGCAGCTTGTGGGGGCGCGCTTTGATGAACTCTTCCGTGTCTGGGATGTTCCGGTTAAGATCGATAACGACGCGAATAACGCCGCGCGCGCTGAGCATCTTTTCGGGGCGGCTCGCGGCAAAAAGAATGTGCTTGTCGTGACTCTCGGCACCGGTATTGGCGGCGGACTCATCCTCAATGATACGCTCTATACGGGCGCGAGCGCGTATGCCGGGGAATTCGGGCATATGATTGTGGAGGCGCGCGGGCGGCGATGTACCTGCGGGGGCGAAGGCTGCCTCGAGGCGTATGCGGGTGCCTGGGCATTGCGGCTTCGCGCGGAAAGTCTGCGCAAGCGTTTTCCTGAGAGCAGCCTGACCGGGTTTCCCGATGGCGCAATGGATGTCGCCGATATGGCGGCAGCCGCGCGCTGCGGGGACACTTTGGCATGTGCGCTGATGCGCGAAGCCGGGGAGATGCTTGGCGCGGCGCTCGCCTCCGCCGCGAATCTCCTGAATTTTGATGCTGTCGTTATTGGCGGCGGCGTTTCGGCGGCGGGTGATGTGCTTTTTGAGCCGATGCGCGCAAGTTTTCGCCAAAGAGCCTTGCCAAAAGTCTCGCAGACGTGTACTCTGTTGGAGGCCAGGCTGGGCAATCGCTCGGGACTCGTGGGCGCGGCGGCGCTTATATATGGGAACACGGAATAAGCGTCCCGCATATTCCGGAAGCGCGTATTCCTGCTTCCGGCAATGGGTGCCTGAAAAGGATATCTGAAAAATATGCGCGTGCGCCCGGTTTTGTACGCTGTTCTGTTCTGCGCCATATTCCTGTGCTTTATCGGATGCAAAACCCAAAGTGAAAAACGTGCCGTAGACAGCCCAAATCTCTGGGTTATGGAGAAGGGTACGGGGTATGCGCTGGAACTCCAGGCGACAGCGACAATCAACTCGGGAGATCGCCCCTTCCGGCTTTCCGCGCAGGTGGAACTGTATGCAAAGGCAGACGCGAAAATTACCGCAAAAACAGACAAAGAAGCCGTAATGCGTCTCGTGCTGGCCGAGCGCGAATTCACGGTTCAGTCGTCGCCTCCGCTTGTACAGGAATGGCTTCAAAAATCCCTTGTCCTTCCCGGCAAAGGAGAGGCTCTGGATCTTCATTTTGAACCGATCCATGGACGTTTACGCTCTTATAAGTACCGCAGCGCAAAAGGAGAATACAGTTCCGCTATGGCGGATTTTGGTTCGCTTCTTGCGTTTCCGAATCTCAGAGTTCTCACGCAGCCATTTCCGGCGGTTTATGTACAGATGCTCGGAAATACGCGCATCAGTATAACCGGGCGCGATATTGATCAGAGCGCAAGCATGGCCGCAAACGCCTATGTACTCACAAACGCGATCAGGATCGAGAGCGACGATGGGCGCGGCGCGCGCGGCAGGATGGCGGCGTACCAGGCATTTCATCTTCAGCCCGGGCGGGTCCTCGCGGCCTGGGGCAATGCCGATTTTGATACCCGAACCGCGCTTCCGGGTATGGGGCTGCAAACGGTTATTCCGCTTTCATGGCATATCGAGTATGTCTGCCGCTATACAAAACTCTGAAAATATCAACGGTTGGCTCAAACTCTGCGGTCAACATAGCGGGCTGGGCGCGCGCTTTGGGGAAACGCCCCCCTCCAGGCCGGAGCTTTTGCGCTACGAGGCGCATATCTATCCGGGCTGCCGTGCCATTTTTGCGGATATCGCGCCCCGGCAGGGGGAACTTTGCGGCGAATTGCTCGGGAGGCGGTTCATCACCCCCGATATGGCGCTTGCGCTTATCGGCGCGGGATTGGCTGCGCTCTCGGAGCTGGCGCTTCCCTGGCAGAAGGAGATTCGTGAAGCGCGCAAGAGGCAAGGGGCTGCCGACGCGCTCTGGGTGCAGCGGACGCTTGCGATCCTTGACGCGAATATCCGCAGCCGTATCTGGCGCGAGGCTTCGCTGCCCGGTGTTCTTGTCCCGCTGCGGTCGCTCGCCGACTCGGTTTTGGCGTATTGTCTGGATGATTGGCTGCAAAGCGAGGCACCCCAAAAATGGGTGCGGCACCTTGCGTCTATCCGGGATCCGTACGGCTCCGCCGAACTTTGGGCTCGCGCAAGCCATAAACTTCCCAAAGAAGACCGGGATTTAATTTTGGCGCACCGCTCCGCGCGTTTTCGGAAACTCTTTGAACAGGAAGCTGGTCTCCTCAAGGGGCAGGCAGAACCGCGCATGATACGCGAAGCATGGAATACCATTATCCATGAAAATCTGGTTCCGCTTGAGCGCAAAAACGGGTGGGATATAGTGCGCGTGATTGATCAACTGCGCGAAGATGGATTGCTTGCAAGGCAGCTCCTTCGCATCAATTTCTGTGAACTTGCGCATCTCTCGACTCTGCTTCCGAAATCCGTAAAGGGATTGACGCTCGCGGAACTGCCGCGAACCCTGCAGGATGCGCTCGCGGCCTGGGCGTCCGGAGAACTGATTGCCGATTTTCTGATCACAAAAGCGCGCGCGCAGCAGGTTCAGGAATATTTCATCCGCGACGCGCTCTTTGTGTTTATAATAGCGGATTATCTGATTAAAAATTGATCTCCAGCCCCTCATAGGCGGGGATGAGTTCCATGGAGTGGTTTCCTTTAACGAGATCGTAATACCGGATGGCATCGTCGTGGATATCAGCCAGATGCGCGTCATTATATCCCGGCTCATGGTGAAAAAAAACGAGTCTCTTTATCCGGCTCTTGATGGCAATATCAATGGCGGAATTTGCCGAGGAGTGCCCCCAGTTGAGTTTCTCAAAGGTTTCCTTTGCGGTATATTGCGCGTCGCAGATGAGGACGTCCGCCGCATGAAAGAAATCGATGCAGGTTCGGATGAAATCAGGACTCTGATTGTTAAACTCGGTATCCGTGGCATACACCAGGCTTTTCTCCCCATATTCGATGCGATACGCAAAGGAGCGGCCGGGATGTTTGAGTTCAAGCGCGCGGACGCGAAAATTCCGGATGTGAGAAATCTTGTTGAGCTGAAATTTATGAAAAAGGAATTTTGCGCCCATTTCTGTCAGAGTGATCGGGAAATAGGGCGCATTCTGCTGTCGTTTTAATCTGGCAGCGAGATGCTCTGTCGGGGAATAAATATGTATGGTATTCCCATCGAGATACGCGGGAATAAAAAAAGGCAGTCCCTGGATATGATCCCAATGCGTGTGGCTCAAAAAAATATAAAGTTCATTGCTGTCATATCCGAAATCCTTCATAATCAGATCCCGTCCCAGATGGCGAAGCCCGCTGCCCATATCAAAAATGACATGAACGCCCTCGATATTGAGATAGACGCAGGATGTATTCCCTCCATAAGAGCTTCGCAGCGCAAAGGGGAGGGAGTGTATGAAATTCTCCCGCGCTTCCATGGTGGAAAGATCAGATTTTTCTGCGGCTGCCCTTGCGAGTATCTCCCGAATCTTTTTTTCATACTCTTCATTCAGCGGCGGTGTCGGAATGGATCCTCGGACGCCATAGAATTGCAGATACATAAAGGGGCAATCCTTTATATCGGATGGATTTTTGCATAAATCCGCACGTCCAGTATAGGCGGTCTTTATTGATCCGCCAAGAGAATAAAAAACCTGCGCCCCAAAACGGGACGCAGGCCGTGTACAAAAGATTTGCCTGATCAGAGTCTGCAGGAGACCCCGGCGCCGAATTGCCTCGAGGTTTCAAAAGCGTCGTAGAGACCGGCGGATATGTTCAGCTTGCTGTCAAGGATCGAAAATCGAAGCGCAATATTCCCGTAGGCATGGCCTGCGCCCGCCATGTTAAAGCGATGGCTGAAGTTGGAAAGGTCGGCGTCGATGAAGATGATATTTTTAAGGATCATCCTGGAAATTCCAACAAAGAAGTTAATGTGAGAATCCAGACCAAAGGTGTAGCCCACTCCCCAGTTAAACTGGAAGCCGGAGATAAAGAAGGTATTCGCAATATAAGGCGCAAAACCAACCGAGCCGGGATCGTTTAATGAATCGGCGTCGTCTCCAAGAGCCAGGTCAAAATTGATTCCGATAGCCCAGGCGTCCTGACCGTTATTCGCGCCGGAAAAGCGATATTTAAGACGTCCATGCAGGAATGGATCTGCATTCGAATCATCGAGTTCAAAGCCAGCCGCAAGCTCAAGCCTTTCGGTAATGCCAAAACCGCCCGAAAGCGCAAGTGTTGACGGATTGACCCACCAGAAGCCCAGATCAATATGCTTGTCGGGAATCGTATAGGCGGACGGGGTGGTAATGATGCCCGTGCCTCCCGCTATGGTCGGGGTTGTCCCGGCTGCGGGTGCCGCAAAGGCAGGCACTCCGAAAAGAACCAGCAGCGCGCCTAGTGCAGCTATGTGTTTTTTCATGGTTTCCTCCAAAAAAGTATAGTTGTTTCCTCTCCCGCGTATTTTCTGAAGCCTGCGGGAGGGAATAAGCAAAGAGGGCGCTCTTTTGAAAAAGCAACAGCGAGGGCAGCCTCTTTGTTTGCATTACGACACCAATATTATGCGCATTTGTCCCGTGAAAAGCTTGCTTTTTTTTCGCGCGCGCATTATATTCGTTTCGTCATGGATATGAAGTTTGAACTCGAAATAACCACACACTCTTCGCGATCTGTGATTGCCCTTGTGGGCGATATTAGCGCGGACGCCGGTACCAGAATTCGGGATGCCTATGATCAGGTATGCAGGGAGCGTCCCAACGCAATCATCTTCGATTTTGCCGAGGTGCGCTATATCAATTCCGAGGGCGTCGCTATTTTCTTTTCGCTTGCGCGAAACATGACCGAAACTTCACCGAAAATGGTTTTCGCGGCGCTTAATCCCAATATGCAAAGTATCATCAAAATCGTCGGGTTAACCGATTTTGTACACATGGTCAGCGACGTGGATGCCTGGCTTAAGGAAAGCGAGCAGAAGCAATCCTGATCATTGGTTTTTGTCTATCGCGCACAGGACGCAACCTCCTGTTGCTGCGCGACATGACGACATCGTGTCGTCAGCCGGGGAAGGATTCGAACCCTCAATAACGGGACCAAAACCCGCTGTGTTGCCCTTACACCACCCGGCTTTTCGTTTGTGCGATAGGCGTACTCCGCTAAAATACTTCCATACCTGAATCAGGGTCAATGCTCTTGCGTGTGCTCGGTTTCGCAGATCTTCGGAGATGATTTTGAGTAGATTCATTGTATGCGAGTTTTCACCGGAATGTTTTTCAGCAAGCTGCGCGCTCCGGAGTATGCGCGCCGCGCGCTTTGGATGATAATGGTATTTTGCATGGGGATGAGTCTTGCCCCGGGTCAGGCGTCTGCCGCGCCCTCGTTTCCCGACAATCTCAAGGCTCTGTACAGTGCGGATGATTTTCGGATGCGCAGCGCCGCAGCCACCGGAGATATCCGTTTTATCGAAAAGCAGTTAGCCGCCAAAAAGAGCATCGATGGCCGTCTGGCTCTGCTTGAATTTTACCGGCGCTGCGATCTCCCCCTCGATATGCGCCGTACAGCGCTGGAATTGCGGACGCTGCTGCACAAAGAGCCGACCAGGGCATGGAATACGGGCAGGCTCTGGAATATACTCGCGAAAAGCCATGAGTATCTCGGCGAGTGGAGCGAGGCTCTGCGGGCATACAGGCGCAGCCTGCATTTTGAGGATACCGCCGCGATCCGCGAACGAATCATGGAAATGGAACTCGCGCTTGGTCATATTGAGGCGAGTGAAGACGCCTGCCGCGCGTGGCTGGACGCGCGTACGCGAAGTGATACCCACTCGAGCACAGGGCGGGGACACAGCGAGGTCAATGAGAATCTTCGCCGACGGGAACTTGCGCGCCTCTTTGAGCGGCTCGGCATGAAAAATGTCGCCGCCGAAACCTATGCCCGCGCCGCAGAAGCCATGCCTCTTGAACCTGCCACCCTGTATGGATATCTCCGCTGCGAGACAAGCGCGCTGCGGCGTGTCAATGTGTGCGCGCGGATCCTCGAGAGAGACGGGTACAAGCTCAATACCGTGGCGCAAACCGTTGAGCTTTTTATATCCCAGGGGCGGGCGCCGGAGGCAAGTCGGCTGCTTGATCGTATGGCATCGTTTTTTACGATGAAGAAGAGTCCGTATTGGGCGCTCCTTGTGGCGCGGGCGTATACCGCTGCGGGCGAGTGGGAGAAGGCGGCCGGCGCATTCAGGCAGGCGCGGCTCTGGCGGCCAAACGCGCCCGAAGAAGAGCGCGCCTATTTTCTGACGCATGAGGCGGATCTCCTGGCGCGCCTCGGGAGGACGAGCGCGGTCGAGGCGCTTCTTTGCGAATTGCAGAACCCTGTTTGGGAAGAGGCCGTTTTTTTTGTGCGCCTCCGGCTTCTGCGCGCGATGGAAACGGAGGCGGGTACGAATATGATTGCGGTCTATGCCTCCGCGCCTGACGGAAGCTGGAAAAATCTCTCGACGGATTTTATGGCTAAATTATCGGACAGGCTTCCGCATCCTTCCGATTACGCCTTTATGGAGAAGCTCTGGGATCGCGTCCTGGGAAAAGAGCGCGATCCCATCGCGGTATATGAGGCAGGGCGCTATTATCTTGGCGCGGGCAGGCCGGACAAGGCATACCCTCTTTTTATGGAAGCGCGCATGGGTATGCGCGGCTTTGGGGGGCTCTTGCCGTATCTCTCCATCACGGCGGATCGGCTCGGGCGCGCGAAGGAGGCGGAGGAATACCGCTCTCAGGGCTGCTATCTCTTTGGGCGCGCTTCCTGGCTGGAACGCTGCGCGGCGATTTTAGCCCGAATCTGAAATTGCCGCCGCAAATTTTTGAGTACATTTATGGCTGTCGCAATTTTATAATGGAGCGCGGTATGGAAAAGGCAAATAAACTCGGAGACAAGGTGCGGAGCGTCCGTGAACTCAAAAATTTCGGCGTTGATGAACTCGCGAAGGAAAGCGGGATAAGCGCGGAATTGATCGCGAGCATCGAAGCGGGCGACCTGGTGCCTTCGCTCACGCCGCTCATCAAGCTCGCGCGGACGCTCGGGGTGCGTCTCGGGACTTTCCTGGACGATCAGGAGATCACGGGGCCGGTGGTCACGCGCAAGGGCGCTCTTCGCGCGGCGCGCGTGGTGCGGGTCGCCGAGGGCAGGACACAGGAAAAAACCGAGCTGGATTTTTTCTCGCTCGCGCACGACAAGAGCGGGCGGCACATGGAGCCGTTTATGATCGAGATCGATCCCGCGTCGGCGGAGCATATCAAGCTCTCTTCGCACGAGGGGGAGGAGTTCATCCATGTGCTTGAGGGGCAGGTTGAGATTCAATACGGCAGGAATGCGTATCTGCTGGACACGGGCGACAGCATTTACTACGATTCTGTCGTGAATCATCACGTCCATAGCGCCGACGGCAAGCCTGCGCGGATCCTGGCCGTCGTTTACGCGCCATTTTAATCAGAGAGTTTCCCATGGAATTGATAGAGAAAACAGTCGGAGAGGTCTTTGCGGATTGTGTGCGCGCGCATCCCGACCGCGAATTTGTGATCTATGCCGACCGCAATCTGCGTTTTACCTACGCGGAATTCAGGGAGCGCGTGGATAATCTCGCGCGCGGGCTTCTGGCCATCGGCATGAAAAAGGGCGATCATCTGGGCGTGTGGGCGACCAACGTGCCGGATTGGCTCACCTTCCTGTTCGCCACGGCGGAGATCGGCGTGGTTCTGGTAACGGTCAACACCAATTACCGCACCCACGAACTCGAGTACCTTATTGAGCAAAGCGACATCACCACGCTTTGCCTTGTTGACGGTTTTCGCGATAACGATTATATCGCGATGGTCAATGAACTCATCCCCGAATTGAAGGATTGCGCGCGCGGACGCCTGAAGAGCGCGCGTTTCCCCTTCCTGAAAAACGTGGTATATATTGGGCAGCAAAAGCATCGCGGGATGTTCAGCGTCCCCGAACTCCTGCTCGTAGGGCAGCAGATGGGCGATGAGGAACTTGCCGAGGCGCACAAGACTCTGGACAGGCATGACGTGATCAATATGCAGTATACCTCGGGCACGACCGGTTTCCCCAAGGGGGTTATGCTGACGCATCGGAATATTCTGAACAACGGATTTTCCATCGGCGAGTGCCAGCGGTTTACCGGCGCGGAGCGGGTTTGCCTTCCCGTTCCCTACTTCCACTGCTTTGGGCTTGTGCTCGGGATCATGGCTATCTTAACCCACGGCGCCACCATTGTCGGTGTTGAAACCTTCGATCCACTTGTGGTACTCGCCTCGATCCAAAAGGAACGCTGCACCGCGGTCTACGGCGTCCCAACCATGTTCATCATGGAACTGAACCATCCGATGTTCTCCATGTTCGATACCTCCAGCCTGCGCACCGGCATCATGGCCGGCTCCCCCTGTCCGGCCGAGGTTATGAAGGAAGTCATGGAAAAGATGCACTGCCGCGATATCACCATCGCCTACGGCCTGACCGAGTCCTCGCCCGTGATGACGCAAACCCGCACCGATGATCCGATAGAGGTGCGCGTGAATACCGTCGGGAGCGCGCTCCCCGCGATTGAGGTAAGCATACGCGATCCCGAAACCAATCTGGAATGCGCGCTTAACGTGCAGGGAGAGATCTGCTGCCGAGGCTATAATTCCATGAAGGGATATTACAAAATGCCCGAGATGACGGCGAAGATCATCGACAGCGAGGGCTGGCTGCACTCGGGCGATCTGGGCGAGAAGGACGCGAACGGCAATTACCGCGTTACCGGGCGCATCAAGGACATGATCATCCGCGGCGGCGAAAACGTCTATCCGCGCGAGATCGAGGAGTTTTTATACGGCATGAGCGGCGTCCAGGACGTGCAGGTGGTGGGCGTGCCGAGCGCGAAGTACGGCGAGGAGGTGGGCGCGTTTATCATTCCCAGGGAGGGTGTGTTCCTTGCGGAGGAGGCGGTCAACGATTTCTGCCACGGCAGGATATCGCGTCATAAGATTCCCAAATATATTTTTATCGTGAAGGAATTTCCGATGACCGTGAGCGGCAAGATCCAGAAGTACAGACTGCGCGAGATGAGTCTGGAACTCCTGAAAGAGCGCGGCATTGAGCCGAGTTAATGCCAAGTGTTCCGTTTTTGTTTTTTGGGAGGGGGTTCCAGCGTATCTCAGCAGGAGCATTTTTCCGGCTAATTTCCGTTTGCGGGTGCTATCTTTATAATCACGGGATGTAGCGCAGGGGTAGCGCACAACGTTCGGGACGTTGGGGTCGCTGGTTCAAATCCAGTCATCCCGAAATCCGGATGTTTTCCTCAGTATATGCCATCGGCTTCGCCGCTGATGACATACTTCGGAAAACATCCGGTTTTTGCATATTCAGATGCAAAAGAGGGTAAAAATGGGTATTTCGCTTACAGGAAGGTTTTTTGATCTGCTCCGTTCGGCGCTTACCCATGAATCCAAACGGAGGCGAGCGATGGATATCAGGGATAAGGCGCTGCAGGTTATTCTGAAAGCGAAAAACCCGCTCATATCTTCCGTTGGGGAAGACGGTTACCCCTATACAAAAGCGATGCTGCCGCCCCGCGAGCATGACGGGCTTTCGGTTTTCTATTTTACCACAAATACATCTTCGTTGCGCGTGTCCCAGTACCGGAAAAACCCGAAGGCGTCAGTCTATTTTTTCGACGCAGGGTCCTTCACCGGCGTGTTGCTGCTGGGGGAGATGGAGGTATTTACCGATCAAATCTCCAGAGAGCGGATATGGCGGGCAGGCGACACGCTGTACTATCCCCAGGGTGTAACGGACGCGGACTACGCCGTGCTTTGTTTCACAGCGCGTTCGGGGCGGCTCTACGAGAAATTCGGCACAAAGGATTTTGGGGTGCCGTAAGATGGTTTCAGCACAGGATATGATTTACGCGCCGTCTTAGTGTATACTTAGCTCAATGATCAGTAATCCGGAGAAAAAAGATGATCTACACCGAAGAGCAGCGAAAGGCTTTGCTTGCGCGCGCGAGAGAGGCCATTGCAAATCGTCTTGAGAAAAACAGAATATTTCCGGAAAACACGGGCACACCCGGCGATCCGGAATTGCTCAAGGTACGCGCGGTGTTCGTTACGCTGCGCATCGGCGGGCGTCTTCGCGGCTGTATCGGGAGCCTTGAGGCGCGCGAATCGCTCTGGCAAAATGTCTGGCGCATGGCGCAGCAGGCCGCGTTTTCCGATCCGCGCTTCCCGCAGTTGTCTTCCGCCGAACTGCCCGATGTAGTTCTCGAAATTTCCGTACTCAGTCCGTTTCAGGATGCGACCATTAGCGGGATCGTTCCGGGGACGCACGGCGTTTTGATCGAAAAAGCGGGGCGATCCGCCGTATTTCTGCCGCAGGTAGCGCCGGAGCAGGGGTGGGACAGGGAAACGCTTCTCTCGGAGTTATGCCGCAAGGCCGGGCTGCCGCGCGACGCCTGGAAAGCAGACGCGAAGCTCTCTTCTTTTACGGCGGAAGTTTTTGGAGAACAAGAATAATGATCTACACCCTCACCCTCAACCCCGCCATTGATGAAACCATTGAGCTGGGTTCCTTTGTCGCAAGCGGCGTATCCGAGTTTATCCAGTCAAAGCGCGCGATTGGCGGCAAGGGTATCAACGCCGCGCGCGCGCTGGGCATCCTCGGTGTGCCATACGAGGCGATAGCGCTGGTCGGCGTAAGTTCCGCCGCTTTTTTTATGAGCGAGGCCGCGCGCGAGGGGATGCGCCTCCGCCTCTTTCATCATCCCGGGGAGACGCGAACCTCGGAGACTCTGGTGTTTATCCAGGAAAACACGAACACCCATATCCGGCGTCCGGCGCATATCGACCGCGCGGAAGAGAAGTGCCGCGAAATATATAATCATCTTTCCGGGGTTCTCGCGGAGGGGGATTATCTGGTTCTCTCGGGTTCACTGCCGCAAAATCTTCCTCAAAATACATGGGCGGATTTTATACATCTCGCGCATGAAAAAAAGGCTCTCGCGGTTCTGGACAGCAGCAGGGAGGCGCTTTTCGAGGGGCTCTCCGCCCGCCCATTTTTTCTGAAGGTCAATCTGGATGAGTTTATCGACTTAAGCGAGCAGCCCCGGGAAGACAAGGCGGATTTTCGCAAAATGGTTATGGAACTCCATACCGGCGGCATTTCCATCATTGTGATCACTATGGGCGAGGGCGGGGCGCTTCTCTCCGACGGCGAAAATTTTTACCACGCGCGCATTCCGCTGGAGAGGGAGGATAATTTTCAGGTCTATGCCACGGGCAGCGGGGACGCCTTTCTGGGCGCTTTCCTGGCTTCTCTCGTCAGGGAACAGGACCTGGTCGCGTGCCTGCGTTCCGGGGTTGCCGCCGCGAGCGCGAGTACCTTTTTTCCGCAGATTGCTTTTTTCACCCGGGAAAAAGCGGAGGAGTTCATGCCCTCCGTCATTTTGCGCCGCGAAGACGAAATCGGGAGAGATCTATGAAAAAGCTGCTCGCCTGCGTTTTTCTCGTGACTGCGGCGTCTCTCCCGCTTTTGGGCGAGCGTTTTTACTGGCGCGTTGCGAAGGATGAGAGCTACCGCATCACCTCGTATGTGCATGAGGAGCGCTATCTGAATGGGAAGTCCCTCGGGACGGTTGAGATCCGGAATAAAGCGGTTTTGCACGCCACGGCGGTGAGCAATACCAATGCGGCATTGTACAAGGGCGAATTTCAGTATTTTGAGCGTCCCGCCGATACGAAGGAACAGGCATACGCCCTGATAGAAACATATCCAACCGAGTTCTGGCGCGATATTTACGGCAAGTACAGTATCCATCCTGAAATTTTTATGCCGGTGGTTCGCGACGTGCCGCTCTTTACAAAACAGGATATCGCTCCGGGCGCGGTGTGGCAGGCCGAGGGACACGAGGTACACGATCTCAAGGGTTTTGGCCTCGAGCGCGCCTTCCGCATTCCGTTTACGGCGCGGTACCGCTACATCGGGGAGCGCACCATTGAGGGAAAGCGGATAGCGCTCTTTTCGATAATGTATAATTGCAACAGGGAAAGCGGTATTGATATTATACGCTATACCCAGGAAGCGCGATCCCAGCTTGAGCGCTTGCGGCCCGGGAGCGAAGAGGCTGCCGAATTTCGCAATAAAACGATGCAGGATCTGGAGCGGCTTATGACAGCGCCCCGTCAGGTGCAGGCCGCCTGCCGGCAATACTACGCCTGGGATATCGCGGCGCGTTTGCCCTATTCGCTGACGGAAGAATTTCATTTCATTTTTGATCTCATCAACGGCGAGAGGTATGAGTTCAAGGGAACCGCAGAATCCAGTTTTGAGCAGATACAAACGCTCGAGGAGCGGGAGGCCGAGCAGATCGTCGAGGCGCTGCGGGACGAGGGCGTTACGGTCAGCCGCGACGAGCGCGGGATAGTGCTTGAATTGGGCGATATATTATTTGACCACGACAGCGCGAACCTTCGCCCCGACGCGCGCGCAAAACTCGCAGAAATATCAAAACGCATCAATACCTCCGGAAAATTTGAGGTGCGCGTCGAGGGGCATACCGACAATACCGGCGCTGCGGATTATAATTTACAGCTTTCGCAAAACCGCGCGCGCGCGGTCGCGGCTTTTTTAAGCAGGGCGCTTGACACCGATCCGCGCAACATATCCTGGATCGGGCATGGCATGACGCGGCCAAGTACCAGTAACAGCACCGAAGCCGGACGCGCGAAGAACCGCCGTGTGGAGATCATCCTGCTCACCAATGAGTGAAAGCCGGGCAATTCTGTCGGCAAGAGGCAATTTACGGCGCGGCCTTATTCTCGGCATTATTGGTCATCATGTTTGGCGCGCGGTTTGTCTGCATGGAGTCCCGCATCTCCTTCATAATATCCTTCAGAGCGGAGACCGATATCCCGTTTGCCGGAAGAACCGCCAAACGGATTTTGCCGGAGAGCTTTGCGATCATAAAATAGTCGAGCATTTTGGGATAATCGGTGATAAGTTTTGCCATGACCGCGAGAGTTTTGGCTTCCTGCTCGCTCTCGCGTGCTTTGCGGTTCAGCTCCGCATTCGCGCGATACCATTCGCGGATTCTCTCCGTCATCAGCAGGTCGGCCTCCGCTACCGCCGCGCGCGCGCGCGCGTACCGCGCAGGGTCGGGGAGCGTTATCCAGTAGGCGTTAAATTGCGTAAGCGCCACGCCCTGATTCGAGAGATAACTTTGCAGGGCGGGCGCGGCCTCATTCTGCATAGCGGCGTCTATCGCGCGGGGAAGGGCGAGCGCCCTGTTTGCGAGAAGCGCCTGTTCGGTTTCATTCACGAGCGCGTTTCGGAGTATCGGTACGACCATTCCGAAGGCGCGGACTGCGAGCGCGTCTTCATTGGTGACGCCGCTTTGCACCAGCGGTGGAAGCGACGCCCGCGTGATACGCCAGCGGATGGAGAGATTCAGGGCGCACAAAAAATCATCCGTATTGCCTATTCCGGGAACTTCGCCCGGCGGCAGAAGAAATCTCTGCTCGCTGTGTACGGCGCTTTCGCCCTCCGGGAAGCTATAGGCGCGCGAATCGCCCGGGATCAGGCGCGTCCACACCCAGTTTATTCCGGAGGAGGCATACACGGTGTTCCCGATGCCGAAGAGGTCAGACTGCACCAGAGCGATATGGCCGGGTTCTACCGCGAGGGGAGCGCTGAGAACCATATAGACCCCGCAGCCCAGAATCAGGATGAAAATTATTATGAGCCTTCTTGACAGCGCCGCCATATATGCCTTCCCTGTTTTGACCTGCCGGAATTTTAGCGCTTTTCGGAATAATCTGTCAAGGCGCGCGATTGCGCATAAAACAATTTTTCGGAATGTTCTGCCGAGGTATGTGAGGCAGGATCATTTTCATATTATTTTTATGGGGTTACAATTCAGGGGAGGGTACGATGCCGGATACGCAGCCCAGCCGCTTGCACCGTCTTTTTTATAAGCCAATTTTTTACCGCGCGCGTTCGCTCGATATCTTTTTGCCCACCCTCTTCGGCGTTTCGGTTCTGGGTATTCTGTACCGCGCTCTCCTGGCAAAGCAGGACGTCCTGCCCGTCACGCTTGCTTTTTCCCTGCTGCTCATACTGGTGATGAACCGCTTTGCCTGGCTCCTCTCCGGACGCGGGAAGATACTCCCCGCGAGGATTCGCACTGCGCTCTCGATTCTTCTTACGGATGCGCCCGCGCACCATCCGCAGGGAGAATTTCGCTTTTCGCTTATTTCGTTTTGCGTCCGCGCGCGTATTCCCTGGGGGGAGTGTATCCGCGCGCTTGATCGCGTGATGGCGGATACGGGTCTCACGGGGTATCTGCACTACGGGACACTGGAGCTTGTGCGCACAGATCAACCGCTCGCGAATAAGCGCTGCGCGGTATGCGATACCATCCTCGCCGACAGCATGGTGGTGGAGCGATCCTGCGGCGTCTGCGGAACGTGGTATTATATCTAAGGAGCGTCCCTAAAGTGTTTTTTTGTCATTGCGAGGCGTAGCCGAAGCAATCCACGCAAAAATGTTCCCCCTGGATTGCTTCACTCCGCTTCGCGCGGGGTTCGCAATGACGAAAATGCTGCCAAACGATTAGGGACATACCTTAACGGAAGGAGTACGCTATGTGTGCAGGCGGATTGCGCAAGGGATATGCCTTTGTGCGCGATGTGTATGGTTTGACGGTTCCGGTCGTGCTGCTGGCAGTCCTTCTGCTTTGTATGGCTTTTCTGCGGGCGGCGGCGCTGGTGATTATCGTCCTTCCGTGCGCGGCTCTCCTGATCCTGACGTTTTTCGCGGCGTATTGTATTTTGGGCAGAGGCGAAACCCAGAGCCCAATCGAAGAGCGCCTCTACCGGCTTCTCGCGTCGGATGCGGAGACGGCCCGTTTCTCCGTCCCCGGGATTGTGCAGTCGCTGAACAATGGGGATCAGGCTGCGATAGCCGAGGCTCTTTCCAATTTGTATGCGTCTGCGCTGCTTACGTTTTTTTGGGAAAAGAAAACCGGGACGGTACTTATACCGGGTCGCGAGCAGAATATGACGAGCTGCCCGGTATGCGGCGCGATGCTCGTTCCGGGGAATATACATGGAGTCTGCGGCGGCTGCGGCATTACGTATGTTGTGAGCGAACGTAAAAAACCGTTTCATCGCCTATAATCGCGCGCCCTTTTTCCGCCGAATCGTCGCCATAGAACACGTATACGGCGTTGCGTATCTTTCAGTGTTGCGGCTTTGTGCAAAAGGAGGGCAGGTATGGGCGCAAAAAGGCGGTTTTTGGTGACAAGCGCGCTCCCCTACGCGAATGGTCCCATCCACTTCGGGCACGTCGCCGGTGCCTATCTCCCGGCGGATATCTTTGTGCGCTACCTGCGGCTCATGGGCGAGGACGTGGTCTATATATGCGGAACCGACGAGCACGGCGTGGCTGTGACCATCACCGCGCTCCATGAGGGGCTGACCCCGCAGGCGGTGACGGACAAGTATCACCCTGTGATTTATGATCTCTTCAAAAAATTTGAGATATCCTTTGACAATTTTTCGCGCACCTCGCGCCTGCCGCACCACAAATTATCGCAGGAATTTTTTCTTGCGCTGGAGGGCAAGGGACTTATCACGAAGGCAAGCGAAAAGCAATACTACTGCCCGAATGACAGGATGTTTCTCCCCGACAGATACATCTCCGGCACGTGTCCGCAATGCGGGCAGCCGAATGCGCGCGGGGATGAGTGTCCGCGCTGCGGAAGCTGGATCGATCAGATGCGTTTTACCGATCCGCGCTGCACCCTCTGCGGGGGCGTCCCGGAGGTGCGGGACACCGAGCATTGGTTTTTGCGCCTTGATCTCCTGCAGCCGCGCCTTGAAGAATGGTTTTCCGAAAAACAGGACTGGAAGTCCAACGTGCGCACGGCGGCGCTCGCTATGCTCAAAGAGGGACTTAAACCGCGCGCCGTCACGCGCGATCTCTCCTGGGGCATTCCCGTTCCTCTGTCGGACGCCGCGGGAAAGGTGATCTACGTCTGGTTTGAGGCACCCATAGGGTATATCTCCTCAACCATCGAGTGGGCGGAAAAAAACGGCAAAAACTGGAAAGACTATTGGTGTAATAACGAAACAAAGCTGGTGCATTTCATCGGCAAGGACAATATCGTTTTCCATGCCCTGGTTTTTCCGGCCACCCTGCTCGGCATGGAAGGGTACATCCTTCCAGAGAATGTTCCGGCAAACGAATTTTATAATTACGAGAGCAGCAAATTCTCAACCAGCGAAAAGCGCTACGTCGAGCCTGAGCGCTTTTTTGCGCGTTATGGGAGCGACGTGATTCGCTACGTCATTACGGCTACCATGCCCGAAACCCAGGACAGCGAATTCCGGTGGAAGGATTTCCAGACGCGCAACAACAGCGAACTCGCGGACACCCTCGGGAATTTCATCAACCGTGTGCTGAGTTTCATCGTCAAAAATTTTGAGGCGAAGATACCGCATCCGGGGACGCTTACCGCGCGCGATGAGGAAATGCTTGCACTGCGCGGCTCGATCACCTCCCGCATAGGCGCGGAGATCGAGCGCTATGCCTTCCGAAAGGCTCTTGAGGAGTACATGGGTTTTGCGCGCGAGTGCAACCGCTATTTTGACGAGCGCGCCCCCTGGAAATCCATGAAAACGAATATATCCGATTGCGCGGCGGCAATGTACGTCTCGGCGCAGCTCGTGCTGTGCCTAAGCGCGATCATGCGCCCCTTCATGCCCAATGCCGCAGGCAGGGTCTTCGCCATGCTGGGCGCGAGCGCGCTCCTCTGCGATCTGGATTGGGCGAAGGGCGGAGAGCATCTCCTGCCGCCCGATTGGCCTCTGGGAAAGCCCGAGGTGCTCTTCACCAAAATCGAGGACGCCGCGATCCGGGAGGAACTCTCGGGGCTTGCGGGCGGTACCGCGTCCCATGTTTGAATATCTGCGCGGGGTGTACCGGGGATCCGCGTCCGGCTCTGCGGTGATCGAGTGCGGGGGGGTGGGCTGGTCGGTTATCATGCCGCAGGGCAGCATCGCCGAACTGGACACGCGCGCGGGGAGCGAGGCGCTCGTCTATACCCATCACGTGCAGCGCGAGGACGCGCAGGAACTCTATGGTTTTCTGACGCAAGCAGAACGCGCCCTCTTCCGAAAACTGATGACCGTTTCCGGCGTCGGGCCGAAGCAGTCGATGCGCATCCTCTCGGGAGCGGAGGCGGGCTTGATCATCTCCGCGCTCGCGCGTGGGGATGTCGCTTTTTTATCCGGCATTCCCGGTCTGGGCGCAAAAACGGCGCAGAAACTCGTTTTTGAACTCAAGGGCAAGATAGACGAATTCCTGCATCAAATTCCGGCAGCCGTACGCAAAGATACCGCTGTTTCCGCAGCGCAGGGAGGCGAGGCCGCCGATTGCTACGCCGCATTGCAGTCGCTCGGCTACACCCCGATAGAATCCCGCTATGCCCTGCAGGAAGCGCTCAAGGAAGCCCAGCCCGGAGAGCGCGCGGAGGAACTGATCAAGAGGGCTCTCCGCCATGTCAAATAAAACGCCCTCCCACGGGGATGCGGGCGAGCCCGATCTCGCGCTGCGCCCACATTCCCTTGCCGATTTTATCGGGCAGGAAAAATTGGTGAGCCATCTGGCGGTCTATCTCGGCGCTGCGCGCGCGCGCGCGGAGGCGCTCGACCACGTGCTCTTTTACGGCCCTCCGGGGCTTGGAAAAACGACCCTCTCGCGGATCATGGCGGAAGAGATGGGCGTCAATATCGTGATGACCACCGCCCCCGCGATTGAGCGCGCGGGTGATCTCGCCTCCATTCTGACCGCATTGCAGGAGCGGGACGTCCTCTTCATTGACGAGATTCATCGTCTGCGCGCGAATATCGAAGAGACGCTCTACAGCGCTATGGAAGATTACGCAATCGATATCGTGATCGGGCAGGGCGTCGGCGCGAGGACGGTGCGTATTCCGCTGCCGCGCTTTACGCTTATCGGCGCGAGTACGCGCACGGGACTGCTCTCCGCTCCTTTCATGGCGCGCTTCGGGATCGTGAACCGGCTGGAATACTATACCCCGCCGGAGATCGCGCGCATCATCCATCGCAATGCCGCGCTTCTGGGGGTCGCGATCAACGAAGAGGGGGTTATTCTATTCTCGGAGCGCGTGCGCGGCACCCCGCGCGTCTGCAATACCCTGCTTCGCCGGATGCGCGATTTTTTGCAGGTCGAAAAGTATCCATGCCTCGACGCCGCTTTCGTGGAAAAAACCCTTACGACTCTCGGGATCGACTCGCTTGGACTGGACGTGATGAACCGGCGCTATCTCGAGATTTTGATC
The DNA here is from genome assembly GCA_031283155.1 of Spirochaetota bacterium. Taxonomy (GTDB): domain Bacteria; phylum Spirochaetota; class JAGLSM01; order JAGLSM01; family JAKPMW01; genus JAKPMW01. The sequence continues at coordinate 28,415 of JAITCI010000063.1, forward strand.
CGCGATTTCGAGGGCGGGCCTGCGGGCGTGGAGACGCTTGCGGTTTCGCTCTCCGAGGATAAGGAAACCTTAAGCGACGTGTATGAGCCCTTCCTCATCCAGCTGGGGATGATCAAGCGCACCCTGCGCGGGCGCGTCGCCCTGAGGCGCGCGTATCAGCATCTGGGCATTCCGGAGCCGCAAGCCCCGAACCAGGGGGAACTCCTGTGAAATCGCAATATTTGATATATGTATTCATTATTGCATGGTGCAATCTCTCTCTTCCCGCGCAGGATTTTACGCATCTCGAAACCGCGCTGGGGCGAAGCAGCGACAGCGAACTCGTCAAGGTGCGGATCGCCGACGTTCCCGAAGATCAGGGGATTTGGGTGCGGTCGCGGCAGGGCTTCGCGGTGATACTGCCGGAAAGCGGTCAGGAGATCGCGGTTATTCCGGCCGCGAATGCCCTGGTATATGTTCTGCGATCCGTCATACACGCGGGCGGTACGCCCCTGCCCGGCGGCGTTGTCCTGCTCGTGCCGAGGGAGGATCTCTTTACGGTCAACGGGATTCGCTACCGGGGCGAACTCATCGCGGCGCGCGCGAATGGGCGGTTAACCATAGTCAACCGGCTCCCTGTGGAGGAATATCTTCGCGGCGTTCTCCCGCACGAGGTGGATCCTGCCTGGCATGAAGAGGCATTAAAGGCGCAGGCCATCGTATCGCGCTCCTATGTACTTTCGCGCGCCCTCGACAACAAAAGCCAGGCGCACGATCTCGATAACTCCACAGCCTCGCAGGTCTATCGCGGCGCCTCGGGCGAAAAGCCGAGTACCGATCAGGCCGTCGCCGAAACGAGCGGGCTTGTGATGACCCATAACGGACAAATAGCTGTGGGATTTTTCCATTCCTGCTGCGGCGGCTCCACCGAGGACAGCGGCGACGTCTGGTCGCGCACCTTGCCCTATCTCCGCGCCCGGCCTTCTCCCTATTGCGAGGGAACGAAGCACCGCGATTGGGGAGTCGTACTCGGCAAGGCGGAACTCGCCCAGGTGCTTGGCATGAGCGGCGAGATAAACGCTATCGAGGTGCGCGGGCGAACCTCGGGCGGGCGCGCTGTACACGTATTTGCGCAGAGCACAAGCGGCGAGAGCCAACAGGTAACGGGGGAGCGCTTTCGCGTGCTCGTGGGGGTGAACCGCTTAAAGAGCCGGCTCTTTGATCTCAGCATCCGCGGGCCATACGTGCAGGTGCTTGGGCATGGCTGGGGGCATGGGGTAGGTATGTGCCAGTGGTCGAGCGCGAAGATGGCGGAACTCGGGTTCGACGCCGCAGGCATTGTGCATTATTTTTTTACCGATGTGCGCATCGAACCCCGCAGGGTACGCTGGCCGGCGCCATGATTCCCCTAAATGATCTTTCCATGCACCTTGCCGATTACGATTTTGATCTGCCCGGGGAACTGATCGCCGCTTTCCCCTCGGAAAAACGCGGCGATGACCGGCTCCTGGTTCTTGACCGAAACCGCGCGGAATTGGCGCACCGGCATTTTTCCGATTTGCCCGCATTCCTGCGCGCGGGCGATCTCCTGGTTCTGAACGACGTTAAGGTTCGCCGTGCGCGTCTTCGCGCGCGTAAATCGCCCGGCGGCGGCGCTGCCGCGGTATTGCTCATCAAGCCGACGGCGGATGAAACACTCTGGGAGTGCCTGCTCGATACCCATCGAAGGCTGCGTCCCGGGCAGATGTTTTTGCTGGCGGACGGTACGCAGGCCGAACTGGTCTCGCGCGAGAACAAGCCGGGCGGGTCGGCGCTCATCCGTTTTGAGCGCGCCATCGATTCGGATTTTCTGGATCGCTACGGCGAGGTACCGCTGCCGCCTTACATCCTGAAACGGCGCATGGAAGATCCCGCGCATACTGCGCAGGATGACGAGCGTTATCAAACGGTCTATGCCGATCAGGGGACGGCGCTCGCCGCGCCCACCGCCGGGCTGCATTTCACGCAGGAGATGCTTGCGCGGCTTGAGCAGGCCGGAGTGCGGCTCGCGAGGCTTACCCTCGATGTGGGATGGGGTACCTTCGCGCCCATCCGCACGGAAGACATCCGTCGGCATCAAATGCACGCCGAGACTTTTGAGCTTTCCCCGCAGCTTGTCCGCGAGGTTATAAGTGCGAAGCAAGAGGCAAGGCGCGTGGTGGCCGTAGGGACGACCGTTGTACGCGCGCTCGAATCGGCGGCTGCCCAAGCTGGCACCGCGCCCACAATCAACGCCCTGCGCGCGGGGCGGTACGCAACGGATCTCTTTATCATTCCCGGATACCATTTTCGCGCGGTGGACGCGCTTATAACCAATTTTCATACCCCGCGCTCCAGTCTGCTCGTACTGGTATCGGCATTCGCGGGGCGGGAACGCATCCTCGCCGCCTATACCGAAGCCGCGGCGCAGGGCTACCGCTTTTTTTCCTACGGCGACGCGATGCTTATGGTATGATGGCACGATGGATACCAAACCCTTTCGCGTATTGATTGTGGGTGCCGGCGAGGCCGGGCGCATGATCGCCAGCGAGATCCTCGCGGACGCGCAGATTCGCGAGCGGTACCATATCCTCGGCTTTGTCGATGATGACGCCGCCAAAACCGAACTCCTGGGGCTGCCGGTATTCCATGGTGTTGACGATCTCCGCGAGCTTGTGCGCGCGCATTCCGCAGACACCCTGTTTATCGCGGTTCCTTCCGCGCCGGCGGGTTTTATGGGGCGGATCATTGACGGCATGGGCGGCCTCGCGGTGCGCCTCCGTATCCTCCCCGGTGTGCGCGAGATCATCGACGGCGATGCAAGCTGGCAATCGCTGCGCGACTTCCGGCCGGAGGATCTCCTCGGGCGCGAGGAGGTCGCGTTTGAGAGGGATCGCATCGCGCCCTTTTACGACGATGCACGGGTACTTGTCACCGGCGGCGGCGGTTCCATCGGTTCGGAGATATGCCGCGAATTACTCTCCCTGCCGGTCGCGTGCGTTGTGGCTTATGGACACGGCGAGAATAGCCTCTATCAGCTCCAGAGCGAATTAGGCGGCGATGCGCAGGCGCGGCTCTTCACCCAAATCGGCGACGTCCGCGATCCCGAAAAGCTGGAGAAAACCTTAACCGCGTTCCGGATCACCGACGTCTTTCACGCGGCGGCGCATAAGCATGTGCCTCTCATGGAGCATTTCCCGGACGAGGCGGTCAAAAATAATATCTATGGCAGTTACGTGGCCGCGCGGGCGGCCGCGCGCGCCGGAGTGCGTCGCTTTCTGATGATCTCCACGGATAAGGCGGTACACCCCAGTTCCGTCATGGGCGCGACCAAGCGCGTCGCGGAGCGGGTGGTTCTGGGCATGAACGGAGGGGCGACGCGCTACGTGGTTACGCGCTTCGGCAATGTCCTCGGAAGCCGCGGTTCGGTTCTGCCGCTCTTCATCCGGCAAATACAGCGCGGCGGTCCGCTCACGATCACCGACCCCGAGGTCACGCGCTATTTTATGTCCATCCGCGAGGCGGCTCGTCTTGTGATCAAGGCCTGCAGCCTCGACGCGGGGGAGATATTTGTCCTCGACATGGGGCGTCCGGTGAATATCCATCAGCTCGCGAAGCGCCTCATCCTGCTCTCGGGGCATTTGCCCGATGAGATTCCTATCGTATTCACCGGTCTCAGACCGGGCGAGAAGATGCACGAAGAACTCTGGCATGGGCATGAGAATCTTCATGCCGCGCCCTTTGAGCGCCTCTGTATCGCGAGCAATCCCGGTGCCCATATCGCGCCGCCCATGATGCAAACCTTCATCGAGAGGATGGATCCGGCGTTATCCTCCGCCGATCACGATGCGATACGCGCGCTCTTGTTTGAATATGCGGAGTAAGCGTTTGGAGGGGGATTGCTTTTTCTTTTTGATTTTTTTTGGGGGTTCAAGCGTATCTCAGCAGGAGCATTTTTCCTGATATTGTACGCAGGCAGGAGGAGAACAGCTTGCTTGATTCGGCACAGATCAGTTTTTTCCCATCGGCGCGCAGGCTGGCGGATTTCCTGAACCGGGTTTTTGAGGCTGATTGCCTGGATAAAATGAAAGATATTCCAGACGAATCCATCGATATGATTCTCTGCGATTTGCCGTATGGCATAACGCAGAACGCCTGGGACAGCTCTATTCCCCTCGATCTGCTCTGGGAGCAATATCTCCGCATTATTAAGAAAAACGGCGTGATTGCGCTCTCTTCGCAGGGCGTATTTACGGCAAAATTAATTCTGAGCCAGGAAAAAATTTTTAAATATAAATGGATTTGGGAAAAATCAAAACCCACAAATTTCTTAAACGCGAAAAAACAGCCGCTCCGCAAGCACGAAGATATTTGCATTTTCTATAAGCGCCAGCCTAAGTATCATCCGCAGATGACAGAGGGTTCGGCTTACGACAAGGGCATTCGCAAAAATCAATTAAGCGGGTGCTATGGCGATTTTGAACCGGTACGTGTGCATAGCAGCGGCGAGCGTTACCCGACGGATATTATCTATGCCAAGACTGCCGAATCCGAGGGCGATGTTGTGCATCCGACCCAGAAGCCGATTGCGCTCGGAAGGTATCTGATACGTACATATACGGAACCGGGCGATGTTGTTTTGGACAATGCCTGCGGGAGCGGTTCATTCCTGGTGGCGGCTATGCTGGAGGGCAGAAATTTCATCGGCATAGAAAAAAATGAGGATGCAGCCCTGTTCAAGCGGGGGGAGATCGACTACATTGAAGTCTCCGAAAAGCGTCTCTCTGCGGCCTGGTCGTCGCTTTCCGCGAGGGAAAGGAAGCAGATATTTGTCAGCCCACTCATTGCGGGTTTTGCAGAGGGTGATTGATATGGCTCGCTTTACAAAAATGAACAACGAGCGCAGCGAGGCTATTGAGCTTATCAAGCTCATGGACTCGGTTGCCAGTCGGAATATATGGCAGATAAAATCTGTTGGCGGTGAAAGCACGCTCAATACAGGGCAACAAAGAATGTTCCCTGATGTGTTTGTGTACGGTGACAGGGCGCGAACGCAGGTTCTGCAGGGATGGGAAGTCAAAATGCCCGATGTTCCTGTTACGGATTCTGATTTTATTCGAGACGCATGGTGGAAGGCAGATGTGCTTGGTGTGCGCAGTTGTGTTATCTGGAATTTTACTTTCGGTGTTCTCTATGTAAAAAAAACTGGTGGGTGGAGTGTGGCGCGGGAAGGGGATAGAACGAGCCACATCAAAACTCGTGCAGATGTTGTTACATATAAAGCTGACTGGGAATCGCTGATTACTGATATACTGTGCGAGCTTAACAGCTTTTTTCAGACAGGAGAATTGCGCCCGGTAATTATCCGATCAGTCCTCCGGATCGATAATAAAATTACGTATAAACCATATAGTGCAAGTATTGTCGCCTCCGTATTCCATCTGTACACCGGAATGTTCCATCTCCACATATGTGGGATAATGCAAATTGCTGTAGCGGATATCTATCCTGTAGAGATTGCGATTTGCGAATCTTTCTATTTCCGCATACAAATCTGAAATGGTCAACAATAACAGACCCGCTTTAAAAAAAGTATAATGCGTGGGACCGACATTATCCAGTGCATAAAGTTCATCTGAATAATCATCCTGACGATAGCGCTGCGCAACTCCGTTTTCGACAAACAAAGTTGTTAATGCGCAGGAAATGTTACTCAATTGGTATTCTTGCTGGAAGGAATAATTTTGGATATCCTGTATCAGCCATAACTGCCGTTCGCGGTCAAAGGTATCACGGTCAAAGCTGGGCGTAACAACGTATGTTCTGTCGGAACAGGAAATCAACACAACCGCAATACAGGCAGCAAGGAGAATTTTTTTCATGTTTGCCTCCTCTTCATTTAGGGCGGATGCCAGGAAGCATTTGTACATTATACTGATAATACTGGGGAATAATGCTGAGGATTTTGGATTGATATTCGTTTCTGAAATCAAAAATTCCGCTCACATACCATGCGCTTCTTTCCCAGCCTGTATTACAATGCACAAAATCCCAGCCGCCGTACCATACAAGTCCGCCGCTGCCGTCGGCATACCATTCTGTATACTCCATTTTGCGTACGCCGTCTGCTACCCACATATGTCCGTTGCTGCCGGTTTCCCCGGACATAAGAACCGGCATACCTGCTGCTATGGATTCTGTTATTGTACCCACATTATACGAAACAAAACCGGACGTCCCCGTTGTATACCCCATCGCCTTAATCGCGCTGACCATATTGGCTGAACTTACGGAAGTATGCGCACCGGCGGTTGCGGTTTTTTTCCAATAAGAAGCGGACGCGCGGTATCCGATTTCATACATTAAAACCGACAATTTCTCCGCTGCGCTTGAAATTGTATTTACGCCTGCGGGAACTTTGTCGCAATCCGTTTTCATGACTGCCCAGTCATATACATAATTATTAAAATTCATGCCGACATTCGGCACGACAACATTTAAGGTGCATTTCACGGGGCAGCCATAATATGCCATTATTTGCGCCGCAGCCGTGGGACCACACCCGGTAACCCAGTCGTCGTTGTGGAAATCGCCCATTCGTGATTTACAGATCAAAAAATTATATGGGTTCCCTTGACGCCAATGCACAGGCACGTACGCATAATACCCTCCTGTCCATGTCCAGTTGGCACTGCTCACAAGAGGGGCGTCGGGGTACCAGAGATGGACTAAACCGGTTGTTCCATAATCTTGCGACCAGGAACCGGAACCCGAATCGCCTGGCGGGAGGGTGGCGCGCATATTAGCCTCTTGTGGCGTCGCAGGCGGTTGCAAGAGCAATTGCATTATTTCTTCTTCGCTGATATTTTCGTATTCATTGATGGTACGATCTATGTAGCCTTCAATCCCCTCAAAAACGAGATCGGTCAGCCATTCTTCTTCATCTTCCCATGTTCTTCCATCCGCTATTGCCAGTATATTGCCTATACGCATATCGGTACTGGCGAGAACATACCCCGCAATACCGTCAGCATTTTCTGTACTGAAAACATAGACGTCCGTATTCTGAACAGCATCCTGTTCTTCTGCTGCGACGAAACGGGCGGGACTGCCAGATACTATACGTTTTGCCAAGGGGAGCTTTTTTGAGTCTGTAATGGTGACTTTTTTGGCTGCTACAGCGCGTTCCTCGGATTTTGGGTTCAGGAACTCCGCTATCATTTTCCTGAGCTTTTCTTCTTCAATGACGTACTCTCCTGAAGCTTTGAGCAGGGAAAGATATTTATATTGGTTAAGCGATATCGGTTTTGCGTTTGTCTCTTCATACAGCTCGTATGCGCAACTGAGAATACCGAGCATTATAAACAGCGCAACTCCCAAAGTGTACAGAGTCCTGTTTTTCATTGTTCCATCTCCAAAGAGTAAAATAGTGTGTCCACAACTCCAAAATAGCACTGGTTTTGGGAATAACAAGGAAAATTTTTGTAAATTTATCAAGGGAAGGAAAAAGGTGCAAGGATCTCAGCAGGAGCATTTTTCCTGATAAGTTTCGTGAATGCGATACGCGCACTCTTGTTTGAGTATGCGGAGTAAGCGTCTGGAGGGGATTTAATTGAAAAAAATCATTCCGCTGCAATTCGCCTATCGGCTGATCATGAACGGCTCGCTCTTGATCGTGGCAAGCCGCGGCGAAAATAAGCGTGATAATATTATGACGGCCGCCTGGAGTACGCCCCTGGAGTCCAATCCGCCGCGCCTTGCGCTTGTGATTGATCCCGCGCATCGTACTTGGGAAAATCTGAACATAGCGCGCGTATGTACCCTGAATATCGTTGGGCGTTCTACTCTGCGGCTCGCGAGATATGCGGGTACCATAAGCGGCCGTGCGCGCGACAAGCTCGCGGAGAGCGGGGCGCTCGCGGTGATGGGGAGCGTTCTGGATGTGCCGATCTTTCCGGAGTGCCTGGCCAATATCGAGTGCCGTGTTCTCTCGCAAGCGGCGGAA
>JAITCI010000017.1 GCA_031283155.1 Spirochaetota bacterium
GATACATGGACGGATGGAAATCTTGCCGCAGGCGGCGTGCAATGGTTTCGGTTTACGGCGACGGCAACGGCGCAATATATCCACTTTAAGCCCGGAGCCTTGAACTTCGTGTATATACAGATACTTACCGGTGGCGGTATTGCGGCAGGAAATCAGGCAAGCCTGAACAGCAGTACCATGAACACCTCGCAATCGCTCACTATTGGGCAGGAGTATTATATCCGCGTGTGGACGTATAGCGGCGGTGCAGGCACATATCAGATAGCGTTTAATGCGCGGGCAGTGCAGCCCGGCGAAGTCTTTCCGCCAGCAAGCGTAACAGCGCTTTCTGCCGATATCTGGGCTAACGGGAATCTTACCGCAGGCGGAGTCCAATGGTTCCGGTTTACGGCGACGGCGGCGACGCAATATATCCACTTTAAGCCGGGTACGTTAACCGAAGTATATACGCAAGTGTATGCCAACGACGGCACGGCTGTAGGCAGCACGGCGCAGCTATACAATAGCAGTTTGTACACCTCGCGAACGCTGACGGTTGGGCAGGAATATTATATCCGTGTATGGCCGTATAGCGGTTCAGGGCAGTTTCAGATAGGGTTGAATGCCTGGGCGGCAGTATCCCCCGGCGAAGCTTTCCCTCCCGCCGACGCAATGGTACTCACCGCCAATGTCTGGGCGGATGGGTATCTTGCCGCAGGCGGTGTGCAATGGTTTAAGTTTACGGCGACGGCGGCGACGCAATATATCCACGTTACTCTTCTCACGTTGTCCAGTCTGTATATCCAGGTGTACGCCGGCAACGGTTCTATGGCAGGAAGTCAGGCACATCTGAGCAGCAATACCCTGAATGTCTCGCGAACACTGACGATTGGGCAGGAGTATTATATCCGTGTATGGCCGTATAGCGGTTCAGGGCAGTTTCGGATAGGGCTGAATGCATGGGCAGGAGCCATTGGCGAGGTTTTTCCGCCCGCAACTTTTATTCCGCTCTCCCCCGGCGTCTGGGCGGATGTGTATCTTGCTGTAGGCGGCGCGCAATGGTTTAAGTTTACGGCGACGGCGGCGGCACAGTATATCAGCTTTAAGCCCGGCACCTTAACCGGAGTAAATTGGCAAGTGTATATCAGCAGCGGCAATACAGTAGCAGAAAGCGCGCTCGGCGAGTATATGCTTACCCATGGGCAAGAGTATTATATCCGTGTGGAACCGTCTGGCGGCGGTTCGGGTACGTACCAGATAGCCTTCAGCGACTCCCGGCTGCTACAGCCCGGCGAAGTTTTTCCGCCTGCGGCTGTGAGTTCGCTCACCGCTAATACCTGGGAGAATGGGAATATTGCTACAGGCGGGGAGCAGTGGTTCCGGTTTACGGCGACGGCAGTAACGCAATATATTCACTTTAAGCCCGGTACATTAGGGGGCGTGTATGTGCAAGTCTATACCAGCAGCGGTTTTTCCACCGGAAGGCAATCAAATCTGTACAGCAGCGGCGCTCGGTACACGGTGGAAACGCTGGCGATTGGGCAGGAGCATTATGTCCGTGTGTGGCCGTATGCCAGCAACGGTTCAGGCGCGTACCAGATAGGGTTTACCGCCTCTGTACTACTGCCGGACGAAGCATTCCCGCCAGCAAGCGCAACAGTGCTTTCCGTCGGCATCTGGGAGAATGGAAATATTGCCGCAGGCGGTGTGCAATGGTTTAAGTTTACGGCGACGGCGGCGACACAGTATGTCCACTTTAAACCGGGTACGTTAACCGCAGTATACACGCAAGTGTATACCAGCAACGGCAATGATGCAGAAAGCGCGCTCGGCGCGTACATGGTTACCGTTGGGCAGGAGTATTATATTCGTGTATGGTGGTCTAGCGGTTCAGGCGCGTACCAGATAGGGTTTACCGCCTCTGCGTTGCTGCCGGACGAAGCATTCCCGCCAGCAAGCGCAACAGCACTTTCCGCCGGTATCTGGGAGAATGGGAATATTGCCGCAGGCGGTGTGCAATGGTTTAAGTTTACGGCGACGGCGGCGACGCAGTATACCCATCTGCAACGCGGAACTCCTGTACGAAGCGCTCGTATACATATGTTTGCCAGTGATGGCACTGAGGCAAGAAACCAGAACGACAATTTTTACAGCTGGATCACGGCACACACGCTGACGGTTGGGCAGGAATACCATATCCGTGTGTCATCGCCGAACGGTTCGGGTGCGTATCAGGTAGCGTTTAACGACCGGGCAGTGCCGCCCGGCGAAGTCTTCCCTCCGGTAAATCCAGCAATACTCAGCGCCAACGTCTGGGAGGTTGGGTATCTTGTCCACGTTTGGACGGCTGGAATCTCTGCCGCAGGCGGAGTCCAGTGGTTCCGGTTTACGGCGACGGCGGCGACGCAATATATCCACTTCAAGCCCGGTGCGACATTAACTTCCATTTATGCGTATGTGCTTGCCGCCGACGGCACTGCGGCAGGAAGCGAGGTAATTCTTTGGAGCGGCGGTCTGTATTCTGCACAGACTCTCATCATTGGGCAGGAGTATTATGTCCGCGTGTGGCCGTGGACTTATGATCCCAGCGGTTCGGGTTACTTTCAAATGGCGTTCAATACTTCCGCCTTGCCGCCTCCGTGAAGGGTGCTCTTATTTTGCCGCTTCTCGGAGCAATTCCTCAAGCTGACTGTTCACGATTTTGGGATCCGCCTTGCCGCCGGTGGCCGCGAGTACCTTGCCGACGAGATAGGCTGTGAGGGCGCTGCGGCGCTTGTCGGTGGTTGCGCTTGCCTGAATCTCCGTCACGGCTGCCGCTTCCGTCTGCATCACGGTACGCGCGGCGCAGGCGATCTGCGCCGGGTCGGAAAGAAGCTGCCAGCCGCGCTCTTCGACGATCACGGCCGGGTCTTTGTCCTCTGCGGCGACGGCGTCGAGTACCTGCTTCGCGGTTTTGCCGGAGATCTTTCCGGCGGCGGTCATAACGGCAAGACTCGCCATCCGCGCGGGATGCAGGCGGAATGCGCCGATATCGCTTATATCCATGCCCTCTTTGCCGAGGATGCGCTTCACGTCCTGGAGGAGCCAGTTCGCGATTTTTATACCTGCGTCGTTCTTCGCAAGCCCTGCGGCTTCCGCTTGGGAAACCGCCGTCTCAAAATAATCGGCAAGGGATTTTTCTTCGCAGATAAGCCCGGCCTGTTCTTCGCCAAGACCGTAAGCGCTGATGATGCGCCGGATGCGCGGGAGGGGCAGTTCCACCATGGCGCTATCGACGGATTGGAGAAAGGCCGCGTCTGGCGCGAAGATCGGCAAATCCGGCTCGGGAAAATAGCGGTAATCCTGGGCGTTCTCCTTGCGGCGCATCGGCAGGGTTTCGTTCCGGGCTTCGTTCCAGAGGCGCGTCTCCTGGATGATCGGTTTGCCCGCGTCCATGAGATCGCCCTGCCGCGAAATCTCGTAGGCGAGCCCCAGGCGCACGAAGCGTGAAGAATTGAGGTTTTTGATCTCCACCTTTTTGCCGAGACCCTCGCCGGGCAGGTTGATCGACACATTGGCGTCAGCGCGCAGGCTGCCCTCTTCCATATTGCCGTCGCAAACGCCCAGATACCGAACCATGCGCCGGAACTGCTGGATGAAGAGTTCCGCTTCCTCGCCTGTTTCCATGTCGGGCTCGGTGACAACCTCAAGCAGCGATACCCCGGCGCGGTTGTAGTCGAGGCGCGAGACCGCTCCAGCGTGGATCATCTTGCCCGCGTCCTCTTCGAGATGGCACTCCCTGATCCGCACCCGCTTGCTGATAATCGCGCTGCCGATTTTTCCCTCGATATCCACATAGCCCTGCTGCCCGAGCGGCGAGGCGAATTGCGAAATCTGGTAGTTCTTGGTCATGTCGGGGTAAAAATATTGCTTGCGCTCAAACCATGTCTTTTCGGGAATATGGCAAGAAAGCGCGCGCGCGACCATCATGCCCATCCGCATTGCCTCGATATTGAGGCTCGGGAGAACGCCCGGGTACCCCATGCAGACCGGGCAGATATTGGTGTTGGGCGTATCGCCGAATGCCGAGCGGCATCCGCAAAATACCTTGGTTTGGGTGCGGAGGTGGATATGCACCTCAAGCCCTATAAAGGTTTGGTACATACCTGCCTCCAGAATGCCTGAAACCCCTCGGGATGCGGGAAGGGGAAGGCTTGCTCGTAGCCTTCGGCGATGTCGAGCAGGGTCCCCTCGGCCCAGGCGCGCCCCATAAGCTGTACCCCAACGGGCAGTCCGCCCTCGACCGAAGCCGGGAAGGCGAGCGCCGGGAGTCCTGCGAGATTCGCGCAGCAGGTGTAGAGGTCGGCGGCTTTTTGCGCAAAGGCGGAAAGCGATGACGGTCCCCGCCCGAATGCCCGCGAAGGGAAAACCGGCATCAGGAGCGCATCGAACTTTGCGGTGTCCGTATAGCCGCTGTCGCCGAGCAGGGACTCAAAATCGCGCCGGAGTGCTGCGCGTATCCGCTGCGCCCGCAGGTAGTAGCGATCCTGAAAACCGGAGCGCAGCACAAAGGTGCCGAGCAGGATGCGTAATTTTACCTCCGCCCCGAACCCGGCGTCCCGCGCCTTATCGATCAGCTCCTCGGGATTTTTGGCCCAGTCGGGGCGCGCCCCATAGCGGATGCTGTCAAAGCGGGCAAGGTTCGCGCTGGCCTCGGCTGTCGCGATGGTATAGTATGCCGGAACGCCGTATTTCAGGCTCGGGATTTCAACCGGGGCGAGGGTATGGCCAAGCCCGGCAAGCCGCTCCTGGGCAAGCTCAAAGCCCCGGCGAACTTCATCTTCTAATATTGAGGCCTGAACCGCTATTTCCAATGCTTCGCTTCCGGTCGCGTCTGCGGCGAGCGCGCGCGCGATAGCCTCCGGCGAGAGTACCCCGATTTTTTTGGCTCTGCCTGTTTCAGCATGATAGAGCGCGGGCGCGGCCTCCGGCGTTTCGTGGCTCGTTTCGTCCTGCGGATCCCTGCCCCGGATGCACGCAAACACCGCGCGGCAGCGCTCTGTGGTATCGGCGAGGATTCCGGCGGACTCGAGGCTTGAGGCGTAGGCCACCAGACCTAAGCGCGAAACCGCGCCGTAGGTGGGTTTCAGTCCCACTACGCCGCAAAACGCGGCGGGCTGGCGCACCGAACCGCCTGTATCGGTACCGAGCGCGTAGGGAACGATCCCCGCCGCCACCGCCGCCGCCGATCCGCCCGAGGATCCGCCCGCGACGCGATCAATCCCCCAGGGGTTATTGGTTTTTTTCAAAGCGGAATTATCTGTGGAAGAGCCCATCCCGAATTCGTCGAGATTGGTTTTGCCCAGCACGAACCCGCCTGCCGCTTCCAGCGCGCGCACAACAGCCGCGCTGTAGGGTGAGCGAAAATGCTCCAGCAACTTGGAGCCGCAGGTGAGCGGCAAATCGCGCACCGCGATATTGTCCTTGACCGCGAAGGGCAGACCCGCTATTTGTGTACGCGCCTCTTCGGGTATATTTCCGGCGGCGGTTACAGGAGCCGGAAGAAGTTCCTCGCCGATCCGCCATTCGATAAACGCCTGAATTTTCTCTTCCCATGCCTGCGCGTATTGAACGAAATCTTTATCTGGATTATAACCCATAGCCGCCCATCCGTTACAGCACATTGGGGATCGTTATAAACCGCTCGTCCCGCTCACCGGCTTTTGTCAGCATATCTTCAGACAGATCCTCTCTCGCGGGCGGCGCCGCGTCTGGGCGGAAATAACCGGCGTTCACGACCCGGGAAGAGGCGGCCATCCCGCCGTCCGCATCCCCGCTTTGCGCATCCGCCGCCTGCATGACCGCAAAAAACGAGAGCATCTCCTCAAAGGCGGGGAAGGCTTCCCGCAATTCCTGTTCGCTCATGAGCAAATGCGCCAGGGCGGCGGTTTCCTGTAAATCGCGAATTTCCATACCGCAATAATATGCTCTTGCTGGCGGCTTGTGTAGAGTTTTGTTTTTTCGGCCATATAGCGCGCGGCAATATATTAAATGTATGGACGATGGCATTTTGTATATATTTTGATTATCGGTTTCAGATGGGCATTACATCCTGGTCTGGAAGCGTTTTTTGCAGGGAGAAATATTCATGGGACGAATACATATTTCGATACGCCGCATATTTTCTCTCCGGCGGGCGCTGTATCCGGCGATAATGCTTGCGTCCCTTTTTTCGCCGCTCTTGCTGTCCGCCGATGCGCCTGTTGTCCGCGCCATGTTTCAGGAGAACGAAACCGTCATTGAGGTGCGGCTGCCCGAGTCCTTCTACACATATATCGCTTCGCCCAATGCCATCGCGCTCCTTGTGGATATAGACGAGCAAAGCCGCGCGCTTTTCGGGGAACCCCGGTATCCGCAGGGAACGCAGAAAGGGGAGGAGCTGATAGCGCGCGGAAATTTCGTTATATGTATTCCGTTTCTTCCCGGGGCGCAGCCCGGTCAGGCCGTCGGCGTTTCGCTCCGTCTGCGTATGCAGGTATGCGACGAAGAGCAGGATCTCTGCTATCCGCCCGGATGGTATCGCGTTATGCTCGCGGAACCCGGGGTGTGGCGCGACGCCATAACGGAGGGATGGAATAACGGCTCTCCGCCCTCTTCAATGGAAGAGAGCATCACGAAGCGGCTCGCGCGCGCGGGCGATACTATTATACTCGCGCTCCTCCTCGCGTTTGCGGGCGGCATCCTCGCGAGCCTGACCCCCTGCGTCTATCCCGTTATTCCGGTCATCATTGGATTTTTCACGCAGGAAGATCCGCCCCACTCTGCTCTGCCGGGCGCGCAGGATCGCGCGCTGGAATCCGGCTCGCGGGGACGATGGCGGCGCTTTTCGGGCGTACTGGTTTTCGTTTTGAGTATGGCGCTGGTATATACCGCCCTCGGTCTCACGGCGGGGCTGATCGGGGGCGCTTTTGCCTCGTTTATCTCCACGCCGCCTTTTTTTCTTGCCGCAGCGCTCCTGTTTTTATTTCTCGCGCTCTCCCTGCTGGACGTTTTTGAATTCCGGCTTCCCTTTGCGGTGCGGAATCCTTCGCACAGGAAACGCCTCCTGCGCGCTGCCGGGATGGGGCTCATCATCGGGCTGATCGCTTTGCCCTGCGTTGGACCTGTGATTTTTTTCATCCTTACGGAAATTATGCAAAAGGGCGATATGCTCTCCGGCGCTTTTCTAATGCTCGCCTTTTCGCTCGGGATGGGCGTCCTCTTTTTTGCGCTCGCCCTGCTTGGAAAGCGCTTTTCCGATATGCTGCGAGCGGGCGGCTGGATGCTCTATGTGAAGATAGCGCTCGCGGGCTTTGTGTTTATGTCCGCCCTGAGTTTTTTGGAGCAGGGGCTGCGTCCGTTGGTATCCGATGGCTATATATATACCGCGAAGAGCCTCTTTCTTCTGTTTGCGCTTTGGCTCTCCTGGAAAAATTTCGTAAAGCTTTATGGCCGAAACACTCCCTTTGCGTTCGCGGCGGCAGGCGTACTCGTCGCGCTCTTTATAATATCCATCATGCCTCGCGCGGCGCTTGCCTGGGGGGACAACCTTGATCTGGCGCTTGAAGAGGCGCGATCAGGCGGGCGCAAAATTTTTGTGGATATAAGCGCCCCCTGGTGCGCGCTCTGCCGCGAGCTGGAGGAAGAGATCATGGCTAGCGGCACGCTCAGGAATTTTATTGAAACCCGATCCATTCCCCTCCGCCTCGATTACGATACAAACGAAGAGCGCCTCGCGCGGGATTATGACGTCCGTTCACTCCCGTGTGTGCTTGTCCTCGATGCGGATGGGCAGGTTATCTGGAGGCGGGGCGGGGGCGGCGTCAAAAGCCTCGCGGCCGAACTCAGTAACGTGTTGGAATAGCCAAATGCCGCGCGAAACAATACACGCATTACGGGCCATATTTGAGAAGCATAAAAATGAAAGGGTATGCGTAATAGGGACAATGTGCTGCGGGAAGACGACTTTAATAAAGCAATTAACCCCATATAATTGCCTGGATATAGATGATGAATTGTGGCCTCAGATCCCGGAAGAAGAGATTGCGATTTTGAGTCAAACGCCGATCACAAAAGAAATAATCGACGCAATATATACATTAGTGTATGAAAAAATAACAGTAAAAGCCGGATTCCCCCTGTTTGGGTTCGCAATACTTGATTGTGAAGCGGTTGTGTATCTGGATATTTCCGAAAGGCTGCTTGAAGAGCATTACAAAAAAAGGGGAGACACAAGCCTTGTGGATGCTTTGTTCATAAAAAAATGCGTGGAAGAGGACCTGAACAGGCATACAGTGAAAAACGCAAAGACGTTTTATTACCTGACCGTTACAGAATAGGCAAGGCAGGGGGAACGGGAAATTTCTATATGTATAATTACTCTTATTTATCGTAGAATAATCAGTATATGCTCCCCCTCGCTCCAGACCGAGCTGCGCTCGGTCTGGAGCGACCCCCTCTCATTTTCAAAACACTGTGTATTCCGGAGGCCTTCTGCTCCGCGCGGCAAAAAAGCCGCGCTGTAACAGGAGCCTCTTTTCGGTTTTTTCGTGCTTACAGGACGCTTACTCGCTACCCACTTATGCCCTGAAAAAGCACAGGAGGCAGTGAAATTCATGGGAAAAAGTACAAAGACAGCCGGGAATTATTTCCACAATTTTTGTGGACAAGAGCCACATGATGTGTTAATTTTCTGATCAGAAAAGGAGGTGAATGGTATGCTAACGGCATTCGGTATAGCCTTAAGGAAAATACGCCTGGATCGCGGCGAAATATTAAAAACTATGGCGGATACACTCGAAATTTCGTCATCGTATCTGTCGGCGATAGAAACGGGTACGCGCAATATCCCGGACGATTTTATAAACAGACTCAGCGCTCTCTATCATTTAGACGCCGACAAGGTGCAAGAACTTAAAAACGCCCAACTCGAAAGCCAAAAGGAAGTTGTCGTAGGGCTGGAAGGCGCAACCCTTAAAAAACGCGATACGGCGCTGATATTTGCGCGCAGTTTCAGCGATATAGACGAGCAAACAGCGGAAAAGATTAAAAGGCTGCTCAAAAATTCGATAAAAGGGGAATGAAGAATGCAAACGTATGTTGCGCAGCCATGTTCACGGCACGATTTACGAGATTTGGCTATGAAAGTAAGGCGCGAATTGAATGTTGAGAATAATCTCTATTTTCCCATTGTTGAATTGTTGGAATTGATGCCGGAGTTTTTCCCAAAGTTTCATTTTAAAATTGTAGAGGATGACGAACTTCCGCCCGATGTACACGCCTATACCGACGTACAGAATAATGTTATCTGTATTAAACGAAGTGTGTATGAAGGGGCTTGCAATGGGAACGGGCGCGACCGCATGACGATAGCGCACGAAATAGGGCATTATCTGCTTATATGCGTTATAGGCTTTAAGTTCCAGCGCAATTTTTCGGACAGTACAATTCAGAAATACCAGGATCCGGAGTGGCAGGCGAAATGCTTTGCGGGCGAATTGCTTATTCCGGCGCATCTTGTTCAGAAAATGACCCCGCGTGAAATAGCGGTTTTATGTGGAGTATCATTACCTGCTGCGGAAACGCAGTGGAGCAAACTCCGGGCAAATAAAGGACGGCGCTATAATGTCCAGAACGGTTTTATTACGCCCTAAACCGCATGATCGGCGTGATGTTTGGAATGCGGATTTACTTCGCGGCTGCCGATTCGATGGTGAATGGGAAATGCCTGTATTACAATCCTGCGATTGTATTCCCGAAAAACTTACCGTTTTTACAAATGCTCAAACTAAACTCGCCGATGGCTCATTCATTCACTTTTATGAGGATGATTATTTGTTTGAGCGAATTTGGCGTATCCCGAAGCGTTATTTGTCTTTGATAAAGGCATATGGAGGCGCAATCGCGCCTGATTTCAGTATTTATCGTGAAATGCCATTGGCGCAGCAGATGCATAATATTTTCAGAAGCCGTACTCTTGGATATTGGTGGTCGCAAAATGGAGTAAAAGTGATACCGAATGTGCGTTGGGGCGACGAGCGAACATATAAATTTTGCTTTGACGGTTTGCCCAAAAATTCTGTTGTCGCAATTGGAACGCATGGCTGCGTAAAGCATACAGACGACAGGCGTTATTTCTTTAACGGTTTTATCGAAATGCTCGACAGGATAACCCCAAAGAAGATTATAGTCTATGGTTCTGCAAGCGACAGAATTTTTTCTCCGCTCTTTTCATGCAATACTGAAATTATTCATTTCGAGAGTGATTTCTCACGTGTGCATAAGAGAAAGGATATATGATATGGGTGGAGGATACGGATTCGGGGCGTATGGCGGCACAAAAGGGAGCAATCAGCGCGAGCGCCTGTTAAACTCGGTTACAAATACAAAACTGAAAAATGCAATCAATCAAATATACAGACCAAATGCAAAAATTGGCGATGGCGGTTTAGCGGATGCAATTCGGCACGAGAAAGCGATCGGGGAAAAAGTAGGTGGTCGTTCACATATTCAAAAAGGGAAAGAACGACTGAAAAATTTGAAAAATATTCTTAATAAAGAAAAACTCAACACACAGGATACTAAAATAATCAATGAACTCATAGACGACCTTACGCAGGCGCTGAAGGAGGATTAAATATGACCTCGAAAAGTTTAAACTTGAAACTGGTTGCTGCTTTTCCGGAGCTTGAACAAGCCTATCGCGAGCAAACGGAATGGCAGGAGGGCGACGAAACGGGATCTCATGTTGTTTATGAAGATGTGCTTGTTCCCGTTATGCGTATGCTCATCAAAAGCGGGAACTATCAAAATGTGCAAAAGTATACTGATTTCCTCGAAGAACTGCTTGCTTTGGATGATGAATATGCTGCCAATGTAATAGCGGTAAGTGTAATTGAAAATATATTCTTTGATAATATTGACAAAAAGGCATTCAAGGCGTTGCTTGGACAAAAGTGCAGCGCCATTTGGGATGGGTATGAAGCGACTGAGGGCTGACTGGTTGAAGATGAAATTTCAGGAACTTGACGGCGTAAAAACGCTTGTACGAAAGGATTCCACTCCGATTGGCTCTGTCGGGACGGTGGTTTGTGTTTTTGATAATCCGCATGAAGCCTATATGGTTGAATTCATCAATGCAGGCGGTGAAACGCTGGATTCCCCGATTTACCTGCCTGACGAGTTGGAGAAGGCATGACCTCGAAAAAATTGAATTTGAAGCTGGTTGCCGCTTTTCCGGAACTCGAACAAACCTATCGCGCGTTCGGAGCGCGCGCCGCTGCGCCTGCGCGGGTATGCGCAAGTCATTTTGTATCCTGCCCCTCGCCAAAATCGCCATCCGTGGCGGCGAGGGGTTTCCACATCGTGTTTCAAGGTGGGGGAAGCCAGATTGGGCGAACACAGGGCGGGGATATGCGTTTTTATAATAAATTCGGTCTCCGCGCCAAAACGCGGCATCCTGCCGTGCGCGGAGTGAAAACATCCTGTTTTCAGGGAGGGGTAAAAAAGCCTTTACCCCAGCCGCTTCTCAAGCGCGTTTGCTTCCTCGGCAAGTTCCGGCGGGAGATGCGTCCCGAAACTCGCGAAATGCTCGCGGATGCCCGGGAGTTCATTCTTCCACTCCGCCGGATCAACGCGGAGGAGTTCCTTTTGCGCCGCTTCGCTTACGCTGAGTCCAGAAAAATCAAGCGCGGCGGGTACGTAACCGATAGCGGTTTCCGCCGCTTCACCTGTATCACTGACGCGCTCCACGACCCATTTGAGAACCCGGCTGTTCTCGCCGTAGCCTGGCCAGAGGAATTTGCCGTCCGCGCCTTTGCGGAACCAGTTGACGTAGAAGATTTTCGGGAGTTTATCTGCGGTAGATTTTTTGCCCATCGCGAGCCAGTGCGCGAAATAGTCGCCCATATTGTAGCCGCAGAAGGGCAGCATCGCGAAGGGATCGCGGCGCAGCTTGCCGACTGTGCCGACGGCGGCAGCCGTCATTTCGCTCGCCATGATGGAACCCAGGAATACGCCGTGCTGCCAGTTAAAGGACTCATGTATCAACGGCGTCACGCCCGCGCGGCGTCCGCCGAAGAGGATCGCGGAGATGGGTACGCCCGCAGGATCCTGCCAGGCGGGATCGATCACGGGGCATTGGCTTGCCGGCGCGGTGAAGCGCGCGTTCGGGTGCGCCGCCTTGCGTCCGCATCCCGCAGTCCAGGGGTTGCCGTTCCAGTCGATCAGTTCCGGCGGTTCCGCGTCGGTCATATCCTCCCACCAGACGTCGCGGTCGGGGGTTTTCGCGACATTCGTAAAGATGCAATTCGCTTTGAGCGCGAGCATCGCGTTTGGGTTGGACTTCATTGAGGTGCCGGGTGCCACGCCGAAAAAGCCGTTCTCGGGGTTGATCGCGTAGAGCCGCCCGTCCTTGCCGAATTTCATCCAGGCGATATCGTCGCCCACGCACTCGACCTTCCAGCCCGGGATCGTCGGGATCAGCATCGCGAGGTTGGTCTTGCCGCAGGCGCTTGGGAAAGCGGCGGCGATATATTTTTTTTCGCCCTTGGGCGGGGTGATGCCCAGGATCAGCATATGCTCCGCAAGCCATCCGTCCTCGCGCGCCATCCAGGACGCGATCCGGAGCGCGAAACATTTTTTGCCGAGGAGCGCGTTGCCGCCGTAGCCGGAGCCGAATGACCAGATCAGTTTTTCATCGGGAAAATGGCAGATGTATTTATTTTCGGCGTTGCATGGCCAGGCCGCGTCCTTTTGCCCGGGTTCGAGCGGCGCTCCGATGGTATGGAGGCAGGGTACAAAATCGCCGTTCTCGCCGAGCGCGTCGAGTACCGCGCTGCCCATGCGCGTCATGATGCGCATATTGTTCACAACGTAGGGCGAGTCGCTGAGTTCCACGCCGATGTGCGCGATATTGCTTCCGATTGGCCCCATGCTGAAGGGAATGACGTACATCGTGCGCCCCTTCATTGAACCGCGCGAGAGCTTCGTGAGTACATCCTTCATTTCCGCCGGATCGCGCCAGTTATTTGTCGGCCCGGCTTCCTCCTGCGTGCGTGTGCAGATAAAGGTGCGATCCTCCACGCGCGCCACGTCGGCGGGGTCGGATTTTACCCAAAAGGAATTCGGGCGCTTTTTTTCGTCGAGGCGTTCGTACATACCCGCCGCGACACAAGCCTCCGCGAGCCGGTCGTACTCTTCCTGCGATCCGTCGCACCAATAGACCGAATCCGGCGTGAAGAGTTTGGCCATCTCCTCAACCCAGTTATTGAGGCGTGTATTTTTGGATGCTGTATTCATAACATTTTCTCCCTGAAGGTATTGCGTTGAAAGATAGCAGGTTTTCGGGGGATATTCCCGCAAAAAAAGCGCTCGGAAGTTCTGTACATTGCCGATCTGGAAAGCTATACTATCCGCTGGGTTGGAAAGGGAAATACCATTTTTTAAGGAAGAAATCCATGAAATGTTCCCAGGGTATTCTCCTGCTTGCTGTATGCTGCGCGATTTTCCCTTTTCAGGCTTTCGCCCAGGAAAAGATAGAGCTGTCTCCCGGAAAAACCCTCGATATACCCGCGCCGTCGAAATGGGATAACATATTGAGCTTTGGCGCTTCCATAGATGTCGGCGTATTCTCGCTGCCAAAATTCGGCGATACCTCCTTTGTAGGCGCGAACCGTTATGATGATACAACCGACGGCGCTGCCCTTAACCTGGAGTATCTCCGTTCTGTTGCCGGGATTTTCAAAATTGGCGTCGGCGCGTCTCTCTTTGGTCAGTCTTCCGATGCAGAATGGGGATATACCGCAAACGCCTTAGGGGTTGCGCCCTATGGTACATTTGAACTTTGGCTTAAAGTCAGAGATCAATTTGGCGACGATGATATCCCTATAGCGACTGCCCTTCAGGAAATTTACAAAGACCATGTTAAAGTTAGTTTTACAAGATATATGCCTGTCCGATCATATATTTACCTGAAGGGAATTGCCGGCTATGCCGTACCGGACGTATTTTTTGATGACGCCATGCCCTGGTATGGGCTGCGGGATCTGCGCACCAAGGGCGGTTTTTATTATGGCGTAGGCGTTGGCGTAATGCAAACCGATGGACTACTCAAGGGGATGTTCGTGCAGATGTCCTACAAATGCTATACCGGCAGTATGAGCGCATGGTTTGACGACTACTCCGCAACCATTCCCATATCCATTTTCAAAAAAGAAGCGTTTTCAATACACCTCCTTGCCATAGAATTTGGCTGGAGATTTTCACTGGGCTAGGGCATCCGGGTCGCAGACGCGAATTCCCTGTTCCTCCGCGCGGCGCATGGCGAGGATGGTTTTCCCGATCAAAATATCCAGTTCCCATCCGAGCATGGCTGCGCCGCGCTCGATAACCTCGCGGGAGCAGCCGGCCGCAAAATTGGGCGTCTTATATTTTTTGCGCACCGATTTGACTTCCATATCCATGACGCTTTTCGAGGGGCGCATCAGGGCAGCCGCCCCGATCAGGCCGGTTAACTCGTCAACGGCGTAGAGCACTTTCTCCATCAGATGCTCCGGCCGGATGTCGACCGTGAGCGCGTAGCCGTGGCTCGCAACCGCGCGGATTAAATTTTCGGGAAGCCCGCGCTCCCGCATGATTTCCTGCGCCTTGATGCAATGCTGCTCCGGATATTGCTCAAAATCAAGGTCATGCAAGAGCCCGGCTATCGCCCAGAAATCCGCTTCTTCGGCAAAGCCCAATTCTTCCGCGAAAGTGCGCATCACGCTCTCCAGTATCCGCGCGTGTTTCAGGTGAAACTCATCCGAGTTGTACTCTGTCAGGAGTGCCCATGCCGCGTCGCGGCTGATCGCTGCGCTCATTATGTGCCTCTCTTTCCTGATGACAATATATACATAGGCTTTCGCGAAACGCGCGGCAAGTATCTTTTGCCCAATCTTCCCGCGAGGCATAGATTTACGCTATGCGTACAACCCTGCGAATAGCCCTTTCTGTTCTCCTCCTCTGCTGCGCCTGCGGCCAGAAGATGCAGATCGAGAAAGAGCCGAATGATACCCCCCAGACCGCGACGCAGGTGACGGCGGAAGCGGCGGTTCGGGGCGAACTCTCGGGCGCGGCGGATCGCGATTATCTTTGCGTGGCTGTTCCGTCGGGCAAACTCCTTTCATTTATACTGGAACACGCACGGGACGCGGATATCGCGGTGGAGGTATACCGCGCGGGTATTTTGATCAAGCTCGTGGATGGTCTCGCGGCGCGCGAGGCACAGGAAGGGCAGCCCGCGCGCGAATATGCTTCTTTCATCAGCAGTCAGGGCGAAGATATAATTTTGCTTATCCGCGCTGTCTCGGCGGAGGGGAAGTTTCCCGCAGCCTGGCAGCTCTTCATGGAACTCACCCTTGCCGACGCGCGCGTGGAGCGCGAGCCGAACGATACGCCATCGGAGGCGACGCCCATATACGCCGGGAAAACCATTGAGGGGCGCTATTCCCCGGTCTCCAATCCCATTTCGGTTTTCGGGGATGGCGCGGAGCGCGATTTTTATCAATACGTGAACGATTCGACCAATCGCGTCATGCTGGAGCTTGAGGTCAGCGGTGTGCCCGACGTTGATGCGGTGATCGAGATATATAATGAAGAAGGCCGTATCAGCCGCACCATCGACGCCGAGGGCGTTCACTACGGAGAAGCGAGCGGCCAGCTTGGGCTCGAACCTTCCATGACCTGCACCTTCGCTCTGCGCGCGAAAACGCGGCAGGGAAATCCGTATGTCTCCTACAGACTGCGCGCGCGCGTAACCGAGGCGGATCTCCGGACTGAATTTGAGCCGAATGACAATGCGGAGACGGCAAATCTGCTGACCGCAGGCGAGGCGACGCGCGGCCGCATTTTCCCCGAGGGGGACGTGGATTATTATAAGCTCTTGCTGCCCGCTGCCGGGCGCTATACGATCTCCGCGCGTCTTGCCCCCGACGGCGACGCCGATCTCGCGCTGGAACTCATGGACAAAGAGGGTAGGGTTTTGCTCACGGCGGATAATGAGCCTGCGCGGCGGGCGGAATATATCGCCAACTATGGCTGCATCGCGCGCGGGAACAATATGGAACTGTATTTTGTCGTCCGCGCAAAACCGGGAGCGCGGGATACAGGCTACAGCATCATGGCGAATTACCATCCCGCCGGCGCGTTTGCGGAGTTTGAGCCCAATGACACGCCCGCTGCGGCAAATCCGCTTACGCCCGGGGTGGAGATGCGTGGATATTTCTTTCCGGCGGGCGATCAGGATTGGTTTTATTTCGATCTGGAGCGGGAGAGTATACTCGATATGCGTTTGATAACGCCGGCGGGCGTGAAGGCCGGAATGCGTCTCCAGAATGCCGATGGACAGGCTGCGGCTGCGACGCCTTCCTTTGCGGCGGGGGAGGTGCGTCTGCGCACGCATAGTCTTCCGGAGGGGCGCTGGTTTCTTCTGCTCGCAGCGGAGGATGACGCAAATCCGCGCGATCCCTGGCTGCTTACTGTGGCGCATATTACGGAGGATGCTGAATGAATCCCTGGCGGAGATTCCGGGTCGCTTCCTGGTATACCAAAATTCTGATCATCGGTACGCTGCTGGTACTGATTCCGATCCTTCTTGCCGCGTTCATGTTTGTGATCTCCTGGCTCCGCTGGACGGGCGAGCGGAACGATCTTGTCACCAACCTTGATCAGTATTACAACTATATCCAGACTGCGGAAACGCGGCTCGAGACGGTGGTCGTGGATTCCAATAACGGGAAAAGCCCCACCCGTATTTACGACAGGAATAATACCCTGATCGGCGAATTTATGACGGATCGCAAAGAGGTCGTTCCGTCGCGCGATATTCCGGATATGCTCAAAAAGGCAGTCATGGCCATGGAGGACGCCGAGTTTTACGCACATAACGGCATCAATCTGAAGAGGCTCATGCGCGCATTTTTGGATAACATTTTTCTCAGGCGGACAGTCGGCGGCTCAACCATCACGCAGCAGCTCGCGAAGCTCCTTTTTACGAACCGCGAGCAGACCCTGCAGCGCAAGGTCTTTGAATTTTTCGGTGCGAAGGAACTGGAAAGCCGCTTCAGCAAGGACGATATCCTCCTTCTGTACCTGAACACCGTTTATTTCGGCCATGGTGCCTGGGGCGTGGAAGCGGCCTCGAAGCTCTATTTCAATAAATCGGTACATGCCCTGAATGTGTACGAGTGTACCCTGCTTGCGGGGATCATCTCGCGCCCCGAGAGCTATTCCCCCATGAGGAGCGTTGACGCGGCCAAGCTGAAACACCTCCAGGCGCTCGCTCGCCTTGTGCAGGTCTATCCCGATGTGATCTCGCGTTCGGTGCTGGATGAGAATTTCGAGCGCTTCTGGCAGCAGCAGGAAAAGCTCCTGCAAAATCCGAACGTCTCCTTCTGGAAGATGCGCGTTAACGCCGCGCCCTATTTTATTGAATTCATCCGCCAGCGCCTCTTAACCTATTTCACCGACGACGAGATCATCAGCGGGGGGCTGCGCATCTATACCACGCTGGACGCCAATATGCAGCGCGCTGCGAGCGAGTCGGTTGTGAGCGGCCTGCTCGACGTTGAGGACGCGAAGGAACGCGATATACGGCGCTGGCTTGTCACGCACGATCAGACGCTTGCCCAGCGTACCGCAGGCGTGACCAACGAGACCGCGCTTGAAGAGATTCAGCGCGTCTGGTCAGGCGAGCGCGACGAATATCTCGCGCGCTACCGCAAGCCGGTCGAGGCCGCATTGGTGGCCATGGATTCGATGAACGGCTACGTTCTCGCCATGATCGGCGGGAGCAAATTCACATTTGACAATGAATTAAACCGCGCTGTATTTTCCAAAAGGCAATTTGGCTCATCCATGAAGCCCTTCGTGTATACCGCAGCCCTCGAGGAGGGGGTAGTGCATGCCGGCACGATAGTCGAGGATAAACGCCAGACCTACCGCACCCCCGAAGGGCTCTGGAGCCCGAAAAATTTCGACAACCAGTACCGCGGAAACGTATCGATCCGGCAGGCGATGGTGGAATCGATCAACACGGTAGCTGTGGAAACCATCAGCAACCTGGGACCGGCGGAAGTGGCCTCGCGCCTGCGCAAGACGTTTTTCAATAAGCGGGCTTTCCCGGCCATTCTCTCGCTGCCGCTGGGTTCGGTTGAACTCTCCACCCTCGACGCGGCGCGCATCTATTCGGTATTCGCCTCCGGCGGCTACCGCGCGAAGCCGCTCTTTATCCGTTCCATACTGGACAACGAAGGAAAAACGCTCTACAATTTTGAAACAGGTTATGCGGTCAAGCGCGCCCGCGAGGGAAAAATGGCGCTGCCCGATACCCTCGATTTTGACGACGATAACGCCGCCTTGCGCGAATTGGTGTTTGAGCCGGGGGCTGTGTTCATCATAACCGATATGATGCGCGACGTCCTGCTCAGGGGTACGGGGGCGTACGCGCGCGCGAAGGGCGGACTCGCGATCAACGCGGCCGCCAAGAGCGGCACCTCCGACAATAACCGCGACGCCTGGTTCTCGGGGTTTGTGCGCAGCACCGTGGCGGCTGTTTGGGTGGGCTTTGACGACGACAAGACGCAGCTCCCGAGTACCATGACCGGCGGTATCGCGGCGGGGCCGATCTGGGGGCGCTTTATGGCAGCCTGTTTCTGGGGGGCGGAGCCATACTCCTTCCCGCGCCCGGCCAATGTGATCACGCGCGAGATCTGCCGCGAGACCGGCAGCCTCGCCATGACCGCCTGCCCCGAAACTTATACGGAATATTTCATTGAGGATCTCATCCCCGAAGAGCATTGCCCCAAACACAAGGGCAGGCGCGTGGAACAGGTTCAGGAAAAGAAAGTGCGCGACTATGAGCGCGACGAGATCGATTTCGGGAATCGCTGATCGCCCGCTCGCTTTTTATAAGTGTATGCGCACCAGCCAAGCGCGGCCAGGCCGCATATCCCAAAAATAGCAAAACTTCTCGCGCGGGTATGCGCGCGGGGTTCGGGAAACGCATTGAGAATATAGGTCTCGCCCGCGCTCGCGAGCATATACCCATCCGCCGCGAGGAAGGATTCATAGCTCGTTTTCATTTGCCAGAAGAGTTCGGAGAGCCATTGCTCGCTGGCTGCGTCCCTTGCGCCGATAACATTGACCGCAACGCGCGTGGTGAAGTGCCAATCGCCCGCGCGCCCAAGCGCCTTGCCGCGCATAAGCCTCGCCTCTGTGGGCGCGTAGGCCAGATATATACGCGCGTCCTCCAGGCTTATCTCCGGATCCTCGCGGCGAAGGAACGAAAGAATATACCGTGAACTTTGGGGAATTGTTCTCCAGTCATACTCTGCGGCGGGATTGGGTACACCTGTAGCCGACGTTA
Organism: Spirochaetota bacterium; assembly: GCA_031283155.1. Lineage (GTDB taxonomy): Bacteria > Spirochaetota > JAGLSM01 > JAGLSM01 > JAKPMW01 > JAKPMW01. The sequence continues at coordinate 19,400 of JAITCI010000017.1, forward strand.
CGGAGATCGGCTGTCCCATCAGGATCGAGGGCGGAGGATAGCTTGCGTATTCCGATTGGGTCAGGATTTCAATATTGCAGAGCGCCAGCCCCAGACTGCCCGCGAGAAAAACCAGCGCGGCGGAGACAAACACAGTTGTATACCGCAAGCGGTGATCATCGGCAGAATGGCGGTTAGCGCGGTATCGCAGCCAAATCGAGAGGAGCGAAAGGAGAAAGAGCACCATGCACGCCGCTGCCGCCGATTTCATAAGAATCAGCGTCAGAAAGAGCCGGGGAAAATTGTTTATCTGTTCGATGGGCGCGTCCGCCGCGCCCTGTATGCCCGCAGCCCGCAATTCGTTGATGTATGCCGCCGCCAACCGCGTGAGGATCGCGCTTGCTGTTTCCGCCGGATAGTCGTCCGCGTTATACTGGAAATGCAGCCGCAGAACCGGCAGCCGCAGGGTCGCGTCTTCCGGGTCGGCGAATACCATCGCTTCCCTGTCTTCGGGGAAGGCCTCCGGTACGCGCGCGCGCAGGGAATTTTTGAGGAGCGGTTCGTTCCACGTCAGGAGGGCGGGCGGCGGGATCGCGTTCAGCCAATTTTCGAGGCGGATGGATATGGTCAGGGCGCGGTTCGTGCCGGACAAGAGCGGGGTGTGCCGCTCCCCGGCGCTCTCTCCAGCGATATCAAAGATGAAAATAAAGGTGAAAGCGGCAAGCAAGGTGAGCAAGAGGCACACGTATTTTTTCCAGGGGAAGCCGGGGGCTTGGCTCAGGCTGGCGGGGGGTGTGCTTTGTTTCGCGTTTTTTTGCGGTACGCTTTTGCGGGATTTCTTTTTTGCCATGTTGCCTCCGGCGGATCGCATTCTGCGTGATATATATGAAAAAAGATACGTATGAAAATATTTCCGGAGGTACGCGGTGCAGGCGGCAAAGCATTGGAAGGACTATAGCCTCATTGATTGCGGCGATGGCGAAAAGCTCGAACGCTGGGGAGACTGTGTTTTGATTCGGCCTGACCCGCAGGCGCTCTGGCCGCGCGCAAAGCCGGAACTTTGGGAAAGAGCCGACGCGCATTATGTACGCAGCCGCGAGGGCGGCGGCGCGTGGCATAAGCGCACCGAACTGCCCGGGGAATGGGAAATCCGTTACCGCGATCTCCGCTTTTTTGTGCGCCCGACCGACTTCAAGCACACGGGTCTTTTTCCCGAGCAGGCGGTCAACTGGGACTGGCTTCGGAGCATAATCAAAAAATCGAATCGTGAAATTTCCATTTTGAATCTTTTCGCCTATACGGGTGCCGCCACAGTTGCGGCCCTTGCCGAAGGTTCCGCCAGTGTGTGCCACGTGGACGCCGCGAAGGGCATGGTGCGCTGGGCGGAACGCAACCTCTCGTTGAATGGGCTGCGTGATCGCGGGATACGCTTCATAACCGACGACGTGCTTGCTTTTACAGAGCGCGAGGAGCGGCGGGGGCGGCGGTACGACGCGATCATCATCGATCCGCCCGCATTTGGCCGAGGGAGTCAAGGCGAGACATGGAAGCTCGAGCGCGATCTTCCCGCATTGCTTTCGATATGCAATGCGCTCTTAAGCGAGCGCCCGCTGTTTGTGCAGATCAATGGCTATGCGGCCGGGTACAGTGATCGGGTGTACGCCAATCTTTTGCAAACCCTGATTGCGCCTTCGCGCAAGGGGCATATCGAAAGCGATGCGATTGGTCTTGCTTCCGAAAGCGGGCTGGTACTCCCCTGCGGGGTGTACGCGCGCTGGATAGCCGGATAGTTTACTTTCGCCCAAGCAAAAAAAGAGAACTATAAATACTAAACATTTGTTATGTATTAAGGCTTCAGTATGGCCTTGGCTTTTATAGTTTAAAGTGATAGACTTTTTCACAGATAGCTAAGGGATAAAAAGACAGCTTTGTAAAAAGGAAAATATTTATGGAGACAACAGATGAAGGTATAGGCAAAAGCGTATACAACCAAATCCTTAGCGAAGTACATCAGGCTCCCAAGGCCAGACAAGAATTGATTTGCGGGATAGAAGAAGAACTCAATATGACTGTTATTTCTTTTTTTGTCTCATGCTATCCCGGAGCGATGATACATGATAGTGATGCTAATATGCTACAGGATTTGCTGTTGAACACAAAAATAAATGACAATGGTTTAGTGTTAATACTGAACTCAAATGGAGGTGATGGTCTCGCTGCTGAAAGGATTGTTAATATTTGCAGAGCGTATTCCAAAAATAAATTCTATGTCATTGTTCCAGGCAAGGCTAAGTCTGCCGCTACAATAATATGCCTGGGATGTTCAAAAATTTATATGAGTCCTACTGCTGAACTTGGGCCGATTGACCCACAGGTATTTGCAGAAGATTCAGGAGTAATGTCGGTACACAGTATTGTTTATAGTTACGATAGGCTGTTCAAGGAAGCTCGTTTTGCTGAAGGAAGACTTGAGCCTTATCTTCAGCAATTGGAAAAATACTCAAATAGCCAGATAGAAGAGCTGCGGCGGGCTTTGGAATTATCTGAATCAATTGCTATCAAATTATTGAAAAGCGGTATGATGAAAGAGCTTGCTGAGGACACGATTAAGAAAAAAATTGAATTGTTCCTGTCACCGCTTAATACAAAATCTCATGGAAGACCAATTTTTCTTAGCGATGCCGTTCAGTGTGGTATTAACATTGAGGAAATGAAGATTGACTCAAAATTATGGAAACTTGTTTGGAGTCTCTTTTCCCGCGCCGACTATGTACTCAGTAGCGGTACACTTAAATTGATGGAGAGCAGAGATGCAAACTACCGTGTTTGATAAACCTTCAAGAGAAGACGAAGCCAGAATAACTGTTAATCGTTTTGCCGATATGATGCGCATTGTTCGGCAATTTAAGGTAGAGGATATGCCGGTTATTAAAGATGAACGGCATATCTGGACTACTGGTGATGCGCATCTATGCAGTGATGATAAAAAACGCAAACCGTAAGATTTCCATAGGATTTCCCGGCATGGCAAAAAAAGGCTGCCTCGGTTGGAGGCAGCCCCGCGAACGCGATTTGCGGACGCTTTATTTGACCAATACGAGATGAATTTGCCCCGCGCTCAATGGTTTGTTTATTGAAACCTGACTGACGGTGCCGGAAGTGAAGGAACCTGTCACAAATTCACCGGCTGTATCCGGGATTGCTTCCAATGAAACCGCGTTGATGGTACCCATATAGGTTGTGCCGGTCAGGAAGAGCGTGGCGGAGCAGTTTGTATAGGTCCCGTCGTATGGAGCAGTTGCATCTGTCAGATTAATCGTGATTGTGAAAACATCGTTTTGCGGGGACACCGCGCGCAGTCTGAGATTATTGCCGGAGATAGTTGCGGCGCATTGTTCCGTGCCGCCAAACGTATAATCGGTAGTACCGTCAACCTTGAATTTCATCCAGGAATCGGTATAGTCGATCTCCACATCTTCACCGCACGACGCGAATGTAAAAACAGCGACCAGGGCAAGAGCCAGAATAACAAGTTTTTTCATAGTATATCCTCTGCTATTTTAGAGTTGGAAGGGCAAAGCCCCTCCATTCAGTATAGCACCAATCCGCAGCGGATTCCATAATTTGACGCGCGCCCACCGCAAAAACGCCTACCTTTAAGGCATGAGCGAGATTGCCTATCCGGATCGCGAACCCCCATGCTCTTCGTGCCGCCATTTTTGCGTGCGCATGGGCGCGGCATTTCCGTATCAATGCCTGCTTTGGGAATTTTCGCTGGGCAATGGGCAGTACCCCTCGCGCATGGTCTACAGCAGCACCGGGCGGCATTGCCCCTATTATCTACAGCGCCATTTTCATCCCGCGCGGCGCGAAGCCCCGCCCGCCTCGCCGCCGGAAAAAGAGGGGGACGTGGATTTTACGGTATAGGCTCATTCCCGGCTAGGGTAGCGCCTGTACAAGGAGCTGCCCGTTTTTGCGCCAATGAGGGCGCCAATCGCCGCGCCCGCCAGGACGTCGGATGTCCAATGAAAATCGCCGTCCACCATCGCGAGGCCGGTAAACGCCGCGAGCAGCCAGAGCGCGATGATAAGAATACGCAGTGGAAAGCTTGTGTACCGCCAGGGGAGCGCAAAGGTAAAGGCGGCCGCGAAGGCAAAGGCCGTGGCGGTATGCCCCGATGGCCAGAAAAAGCGCCCGTCCATAAAACCATGGTTCCAGAAATCAAAAACGAAATCGGCGGGATCCATCGTTTTGCGGATAAAGGACGACGCGGACGCAAAATCAGGATTGAGCGGCCCGCGCCGCCCGCTCAGGGTTTTGAGTATCTGCACCACGAAGAGCTGCATGATCAAGGCTTGCGCCCCTGCGGCGGCGGCTCTGTATACGGGGTAGCAGGCGCGGAGGCGCGCGCAGACAAGCAGGAGCAGCGCCAGCCCCGTGTGCCAAAAATTGCCCCAGAGGAGAAAAAAGTACGCCGTCTCCCGCCCGAGGGGTTCCGCCAGCTGCATACCGCGCTGGAGCGTCCAGTCAAGATCGGAGAGCGCGAGGAAGGCGGTTGTGATGGCGCTCGCGGCATATACCCAGAGTGCCCGGCGCGAGAAGAGCGCTTCTTTGAGCGAGGCCGGGAACCCATAGAAGAGCTGCGGATAGCGTACGTGTCGGCGGCGGCGCGAGAGCCATACGGCGAGGCATATCAAAGCGCCGAGGCAGAGCGCGAAAAAAGCCATATTTGGGATAAGTTGCCGCAAAATTGAGTCCTCTTGTGAAAGAAATCGCATCTCTCCGGTGTTATATGGTATTATATCAGAATCAAAATACACAATACCAGGATGCTGCGTATGAAAAAAACCATTCCTGCTTTCGTATGCGTTCTTATACTTGCGTTCTCGCTGTATGGCGCCGTCAGCTTTGAGGATTCGTATATCCGGTTTTCGGTTATCGGCCTGGAAGCGCTCTGGGGGAATAACCCCAGGTGTTTCGCGACGATGCAGAAAACCGCCGCAGGCTATGATCTTGTACTCACGGCAAACCAGGGGGCGAACAACGATACCGTTCGGATAACGGTTGCGCTCCCCGACGATCCCCCGCGCGAGAGGCTGCGCAACAGCAGCAGGATCGTTCTCAATTTTGCCGGCACCACCTACCAGGGCTTCGTTACGGTCTTTCTTGACCCCATCCCCGAGGCGGGCGGCTTTGTGACAGGCAAGTTTGAGGACTGCACCCTGACTTGGCCGGGCTGGGACGTCACACGGCCTGTTGGCGAGGGAATATTTCACCTTGTGCGGACGAAGTAACTATGACATTCGGTATATTGTTTTGGGAACATTGCCCGCATAATAGAGGATAATTTTGTAAAGTCAGTTTGTTGACAAGGTTCAGCCGCTCCGCGCCTGACAAAGCGTACCCTCCTCCGAAATATGCGTCCCGCGAAGCGGGGAGGGCGTCGTATATATGCGGGGCGTCAAATGGGAGGAAAACCATGCTGGCTGTATTCGCAATCATCATTCTTGTTATTTCTATCGTCCTTTTTGTGCAGGGACGCTCGCTTCTCGTGCAGGACGGAAAGGGGCGGGCGGCAAACTCGAAGCGCCAGGTGGCGTGGGCAGGTTTGGGGCTCGCGCTTATATTACTGGCTTTTGCGCTCATATACGTCGTCAATCCGGGCGAGGTGGGAGTAGAGGTACTGTTCGGAACCGTGCAGCGTTTTTCGGAGAACGGCATCCATATCAAAAATCCGCTCGCGGAGGTGCTGGTCTTTGACGTCAAAACGCAGCGTGTGCAGCAGCACTCCGACGCGGCGAGCCAGGACCTGCAGCAGGTCAAGATCGAGTCGGTGATCAATTACCGCCTCGACGCGGAGAAGATCGCCGAACTCTATACCCGCGTGGGCTACGATTATCTGAACAAGGTGGTGCTCCCCTCGATCCAGGAGGCCACAAAGGCGGCAACGGCGCTCTACAAGGTTGAAGACGTTATTGTCAAGCGGCACGAGGTCAAGCAGCGCATCGTCGAGACACTCAAGGCGAAGCTCGAAAATTATTTTATCGTCATTGAAGACGTGAGCATCCAGGATATCAGCTTCTCGCCGGAGTTCAACCGTGTTGTGGAAGAAAAGCAGATAGAGGAACAAAAGATTAAAACAGCGGAGTACCGCCGCCAGCAGGCCGAGCAGGAGAAGGAGCGCACCATCCTCGAGGCGCAGGCGGAAGGCGAGAAGCAGCGCCTCCTGCGCGTCAATACCTCGCGCGAGGTTGTGGATCTCAAATGGATCGAAAAATGGGACGGCAAGCTCCCGCAGACCATGCTTGGCGGAAACAGCGTGCCGATTGTGAATGTGGCGCGGTAATTCTTTCCGGGAAGCGGTTGCCGCAGAATCCGCGAAATCCGCGCGATACGGTGTATTTTATATGTAATGATTTATTTCGGAGGAAAATATGAAGCGTACTCTCTGTATTGCGTTGTCTATATGTGCGTTTTTGATTACCGCGTGTTTCACACCCGGGCAAAGAACGGCGGGAAGCAAAAATACCGCGCAAACGGGTACGCAAAAACCCGGATCCGTATACCAGACAAATCCGAATACACAGCCGGGACAAGCCGCGAATACAGCGGGCAGAGCCGATCCGGACGCGAAAAACTGGGATATCAAAAAGCTCGATACGGCGGCGGACGCAGCCTATCTCGCCGCTATCGAGAAGGACGTAATTCTGGAGATGAACAAGGTGCGGAGCGATCCGGCCAAATATTCCGATCTGTATATTAAACCCAGGGCGCAATATTACAAAGGGAAAACCTACGCGCCTCCGGGGCAGATCGCTCTCCTGACCGACGAGGGTGCCTCGGCTGTGAACGAATGTGCAAATGCCCTGCGCAAGTCAAAGAGTGTAGGCTTGCTCAGTCCGGAGAAGGGGCTTTCGCTTGCCGCGCAGGCGCATGCCGCCGATCAGGGACGCACCGGGCAGATAGGGCATACCGGCAGCGACCGCAGTACAACGGACGCCCGCATGAAGCGATACGGGAGCTTCAGCGGCTCCTGGACATACGGCGAAAATATTGATTACGGGAGCAAAACCGCCCGGGAAATTCTCGCCAGCTTACTGATCGACGACGGCGTTTCGGACAGGGGGCACAGGAAAAATATCATGCACAAGGATTTCACCCAAACCGGCGCGGGCTTTGGGGCGCATACCCGGTACGGCGCAATGTGTACAATCACATTCGCGCGCGGATATAAGAGCAACTAAAGCTTATACCCCACGCTGATGCGCAGGGAGGGGCCGCTCGCGAGCCCTCCCATCCGGGGATTCGGATCGCCGGCATCGGATTTTATATAATCCAGATTTTTGGATTCATAAGAAGTCATAGTTCGGATACTGTATAAGAGGACGCAGCGCAGATACGAATTTTCGGCGAGCGCGAAATCCACGCCGCCGCCGATGTGCAGCCAGAGCGCGTTCCAGTCGTCAAGTCCGAAGGGTTTGCCATCCTTATCCCTTTCGATGAGGCCGTCGGTGCGATCGTATACCGAGCCGTCGATGTCGGTACGTTTCTGCCGCAGACAGAACTGATACTCCGCCCCCGCCATCGGGAAAATGGTTGATCGGTTACTCAACCGGATCGGGTACTTGCCCAGGAAGCAAAACGCGAGTACGGTATCCCAACCGCTTCCGGTTAGTACCGAAGGCGAGCTGAAGATGGACATATCGACCGTTTCCTTGTAGGAATTCACTCCATTTCGGGCGGATATACTCAACTCGGCGTAGGTGGCGTCAATAAAGGCATACAGGCCGTAATGAAACTGGTCCATATTCTGCTTTGCGTCGATTTTGAGCGGCTGCCCGGATTTTTCGCCTTCGGCGGCGATCCAATACCGCGTAAAAAATCCACCCACACTGCCGCCCGCCCCGATGCTGAGAGATATATCGCTCGCGAAAACCGGAGACTTCGCAAAGAGGGTGGCAAGGAAGAAGATGATCGCGCGCTTTTTCATTTGGATTTCCCGGGGATTTGATTGCCGCCTTATTTGTCTCTTGGGCGCATTCTCGCTATAATATAAGCACATAAATGAAAGCAAGGGGACGCATCCTTATGAAGAAGACCATTTTTTCGGTTATACTGATCTTGCCTTGTGTATTCGCGCTGATCTCGTGTGGCGATGATGTCCCCGCGCATACCGATCCATCATTTTTGGTAGGGGCATGGGCCAGCAGTAACGCCACTTTTACAATTACGGATGATTTAAGTTTTGAGTGTGTATTGATTAATGTTAATGTGTTAGATCCAACGGACACAGTGGGTGCTAAAATCGGAGGGAAGCTCGACATAAATGGCCTGGGCACCAATCAGTATAAGCTGACTGATCTGCACACAATATCGGGAGACCCTGCTCATGAAGCCGGAAATACGGGCGCCGGTCCAACACTTTTGACTCTCAATGGGATCAAATGCTCATTGACGCCGGATGCAGCGCGGACGAAGTTTGTATTTGCGTCATCTGTTACAGTAGCACAGAAGTTCTTTGGCGATACATATATCAAACAGCTGTAACGCCGCAGGGTGCTTGAGTAGAGTGCATATTTTTTGCGGAAGCTATGAGGCGAACCCCGGCTGCTCGGCACCGGGGTTCTGCTTTTCTTGCGCATACCGCAGAGCCGCGCTCCGCGCGTACCTGTATCGTAACCCTTGCGCAACGCCCTTCGGGCGTGACCGATAAGGAAGGATTGTAGGCGTCGCGCTTGTACCCTGTGGGTATTGCGACGCGCGGTTATGCTTCGCGAACGCCCTCCGTGGCTGCGCAAGGACAAAAACGTCGTGTTTTCTCCGCGCAAAACCGCGCCATCCAGGCGCGGCGCGGAGCGAAAACGTCCTTTTTTCGTGGGCGATACTGGATTTGAACCAGTGACTTCCACCGTGTGAAGGTGACACTCTCCCGCTGAGTTAATCGCCCGAAGAGAATACTCAAAAATACAGCGCGCGGGGAAACGCGGGCAACAGAATTACTTTGCAATGCGTATATTTACGCCATGACACAGGATTCCCATACATCCGCCATTCGGGAGCGTATGCGCGCGCTGGAACGCGAGATCGCGCGCCATGATGAACTCTACCATAAATACGCCCGCCCCGAGGTGTCGGACGCGGAATTTGACGCGCTCTTTACCGAGCTTCGTGCCCTCGAGGAGGCGCATCCCGGCCTCGCTTCGCCCGATTCTCCAACCCTGCGCGTGGGAAACGATCTCGTCAACGATCTCCCCGAGGCGGAGCATACCATCCCCGTTTTGAGTCTCGATAAGTGCTATTCGGGCGCGGACATCGCGGCCTGGATAGCAAAAACGGCGCGCGCGGACGGGCAAGCTCTCTCTTTTGTGCTTGAGGAGAAACTGGACGGGGCTTCGATAGTGCTTTACTACGAGGATGGTATTTTGACGCGCGCCGTGACCCGAGGCAACGGGAGAATCGGCAATGACGTAACCGCCAATGCCCGCACCATACGCGGCATCCCGCTTGCGCTTGCGCGGCCAGTCACGCTTGCCGTGCGCGGGGAGATATTTATGCGCCGCGAAAATTTTGCGCGCTACAACGAATCGGCGGGCGGGGTATACGTCAATCCGCGCAATCTGGCCGCCGGAACCCTGCGCAGCGTGCGTTCGAGCGCCGTTGCCCATGTACCTCTGGAATTTTTTGCGTATGAAGGTTTTTTTGAGGACAGCGCGCTTGATCGCCACAGCGCCATTCTTGCGGAGCTTGCCGCATTGGGCTTTCCGATTAACCCCGCAAGCGGCCTGTATTCTGAGGACGCTTCGCTACAGGCGTGGGCGCGCGAGACCTTTCCGGAATGGCGGGTCGGCGATCCCGCCGCGATCATGCAGGCGGTCGGCGATGCGCAGGCCGCGCGCGCGAATCTTGCCTATGATATAGACGGTCTGGTGCTCAAGGTCAACGAAATTGAAGCGCGCGTGCGTTTGGGCTATACCGCGCACCATCCGCGCTGGGCGATTGCCTATAAATTTGAATCGCCGCAGGCAGTTACACGGCTCCTCTCGATAACCGTGCAGGTGGGGCGTAACGGGCGTATCACCCCCGTCGCCGAGCTGGAACCCGTGGCTGTATCCGGCAGCACCATCGCGCGCGCCACGCTGCATAACGAGGACTATATCCGGCAGCTTGAACTCGCGGCGGGGGATATGGTCGCCATTTCCAGGCGCGGCGACGTAATTCCGGCGGTTGATCGCGTGATCGAAAAAGCGGAGACGGCGGAGGGCGCGCTTGTCTGGACGATGCCCCCGGCTTGTCCCTGCTGCGGCACAGGCCTTGTACAGCGCGGAGCGCATCATTTTTGCCTGAACCGCGATTGCTGTGATCGCCTGGTCGGACGGCTTGCGCATTTCGCGGGCAAAGCGGGACTCGATATCGAAGGCCTTGGCGGAAAAACTTTGCTTCTCGCTTTCGAGAAGGATCTCGTTCGCCATCCCTCTGATATATTCACAGCCGATTGGACGCGGCTTGTGGATATGGATGGCTTCGGTGAAAAACGAGTCGCCAATATTATGCAGGGGATTGAGGCGGCGCGTTCCCGTCCCTTTGCGCAGGTGCTCTCGGCGCTTGGCTTTGAGAGCATCGGGCCGAGTCTTGCCGAGTTGCTCATCAACGCCGGATTTACAAGCGCCGCGAAGATAATTGAGCGCGCGCGGGAGGGCGACTGGGAGGTCTTCGCCGCGACAGAGGGGCTGGCGGAGCAAAGCGCGCGCCAGATCGTGCATGAGTTTTCCGATCCGCGCAATCTCGCGGAACTCGAGGCGCTCGCGCGCGCCGGGCTATGCATGGAAAATGCGGAAAATAAGGGCGCGGAGTACGCGCAGAGTATGCAGGGGCAGCGCTGGTGTGTGACCGGGAGTTTTGAGCATTATAATCCCCGCGATCTCGCGATGGACGAGGTCAAAAAAAGGGGCGGGGCGGTTATTTCCGGCGTCTCCTCAAAAACCACGCATCTTTTGGCGGGAACAGGCGCGGGCTCGAAATTGCAGAAGGCAAAGGATCTCGGTGTGCGGATTGTGCGCGAAGATGAGTTTATGGAGATGCTGTAGTAGAGTATAACAGGCGCGCATGAGCGGAAAAATTAGAAGAAGGAATTATGTTAAAATGAGTTTATAGAGATGCTGCGCTAGGGCAAGACGTTCTGTTGCAGACAGGATGTCTGCAACAGCGCACGCGGCTGGCGCGTAGCGTGCAGAGCAGCCGCGAGTTTTGCGCAGTGCATCGAACCCTTCGGGTTCGGCTGAAAGGATGGATTGTATCGTCGCTTTCGCGACGAACAGCATCGCGCGCGTACATGGCGAAGTACCCTGTGGGTAAAATACGCTTTTGCGAGGGCTAGTACACGGAGGTACTGTCCCGAGAGCGTACATGGATGTACGCTCTATGCCCTTGCTGCGATGCAGCGAGGGTGAACGAGGGCCAGGTGGTCGCGGAAAAATGAGAAGAAGGAATTATGCGTAGAGCGATTTTCGGCGGGAGCTTTGATCCGGTGCACATCGGCCACCTCATTTTTGCGGAGACAGCCGCAGACGCCTTTTCCCTGGATCGCGTCATTTTTATGCCTGCCGCTATCTCGCCGTTTAAGAAAAAAAACAGCGTCTTCAGCGATTCGGCGCGGTGTGCCCTTCTCCGTGCCGCCATTACAAATAATCCGAAATTTGAATTATCCACTCTGGAGCTTGAGCGCGGGGGTATCAGCTACACCATCGATACTCTGCTCACCCTGGGCGCGACCGAGCAGGAACCGCTGTATTGTCTGATCGGGGCGGACATCGTGCCGGGTCTCGCAAAGTGGCATAAGGCCGAGGACGTGGCGCGTCTTACCCGTTTCATTGTCGCGCGGCGCGGCGCGGTACCGGAGGAACCCGCCTCGCCCAAATTTACTCTCGAGTATTTTGACTCGTCCCGGATAGATATTTCTTCAACCATGATCCGCGAACACCTCGCGCGCAAACAATCCGTGCGCTATCTTGTCCCCGATGCGGTGCATGATATCCTGTTCGCGGACGAATTGCGGACTCCTGACGGCAGGCGCCCCGAATGACGCGCGCCGATGCGGAGCAGCGGGCGAAAGAGTATCTTGCGGGGGCGCGGCTGCTCCACTCGCTCTCGGTGGCCAAACTCGCGGCGCGGTTTGGGGCAGCCCTGGGCGAAGACGAGGATGCGCTCTATATCGCCGGGGCTCTGCACGATATCGCCAAGCAAAAGCCGCTCTCCGAACAGCGCGCGCTTGCGGAACGCTGGTGCGCCGAAGAGGGATTGCCCCTTCCGAATAATTCCGCTATTTATCACGCGCCCGCTTCGGCCTGGATCGTCCGCCATGAGCTCAACCTTGCGGACGCGCGCATCGCTCGGGCAGTGGCGCGCCATGCCGCGGGCGGGCGCGATATGACGCGCTTTGAGGAGTGCGTATACGCCGCAGATTATCTTGATCCGGCGCGCCCCTTTGCGGCGCAGGCGGCGGTCTGGCCGCTTTTGGCTGTCGATTTTGACGAGGCGCTGCTTGCGATGTGCCGCCAAACCATCCAATGCGTTATGGAAAAGCGCGGGATTCTCGATCCCGCCTCGCCGGATTACCATAATGCGCTTGTCGAGCGGCTCGGAAAATCCGGCAGAACGATTGATAATCTGCAAATTACGATTTGAAAATATGTTGAGGAGGGAGCGGGCGCAGTCGAAGACGCCTTGCTTGATATTCGCATGAACAAACTGAATCTTTTGGAAGCGTACTATGGCGATTATCGGGCGCATGGAAAAGAAGCGGCTGATACTATGTTGGGCGTTGTAAAAAGCCTCCCGATAACGGTTATTTCTGAATTAACAGACAGCGTTTTTGAGGAAGTGAGCAGGCTTAAAGCGACATACAGAATATCTCTTGCGGATGCGGTTGTTCTTGCCGAGGCCTCCATTTGCGATGGCGTCGTTTTGACTGCCGACCATCACGAACTGGATATTGTAGAGCAGAATGAAAAGATAGCCTTTAAGTGGATACGGTGAACGCCCTTCGTTTTTTGACCACCTGCGTCTGCTTCTTTTTAAGGCAAGCAAAGGCGGGGGAGCGGCAACGGTTTGCGCATCATTTTATTTTACTGAGCGAAAAATAGTCGGTATATGCTCCCCCTCGCTTCGGCTCCGCGCAAAGCGCGGGAGCCTCCGCTACCCCCACCAATTTCAAAACCGTGCTGCCGCCAAACAACGAATGCCGTAGCCGGTGAAGATGCTTCAACACGGCGAAAAAAAGCAATTTGGTCACGAAAGAAAGCCGATGTGTGTACTATTCTAACTCATCCAAAGTAAGGCCGGTTGCCGCAAAAATCTGTTCTGCGGATACGCCCAAAGCTCTGAATTTTCGGGCGGCTTCAAGTAATCCTTCTTCTCTACCCTCTTCGCGCCATACGGCGATGGCTTCTTCCTGATTCCACTCGGTGATCCGCATATTAAGCACCTCCTGCTTGTGCTTCTCCATGAACTCTTTGAGTATACCACACTCCAGACATTT
>JAITCI010000055.1 GCA_031283155.1 Spirochaetota bacterium
ATGCCTTGCTCTCCTCGCGGAACTCGCGGAAGCGCTGCTCTATCGCGATCTGTTCCTGCTCCATCCCTTCGCGTTGCCGGGCGAGATCCTGCTCCAGCTTCAGCACGGAATCGCCCATCGTTGCTATTCGGTTCTCGAGCGTCACAAGACTCTTCTTGTCCCCGTTAATGCCCTCAAGCAAGCGTCGTACCTCGTCGCCCTTTTCCCCAAGCTCGGAGAGGCGCGCGCGCAGATCCTCGCTCTGCTTCGCGCCATGCGCCACCGTTTCAAGTTCACCCTGCACCTCTTTGATCAGCTTTTGGCTGCTCTCAAAGAGCGGCTTGTGTTTGGCAAGCGATTCCTCAAGATGCCCTATCTCTCCACTCACCGCAGCCGCGCGGTTCTCGATGGTCTGCAATTCCTTCTTGCGCTCCAAAAGCCGCCCAAGAAGATTTTCGACCGTACTCCGCTCGCTCTGGATGACCGCGATGCGCTTCTCGAGTTCGCCGACCGCTTTCTTCTCCTGCCCGCATTTCTCGATCTGCGCGCTTAATGTCTGCGTCTCCTTCCCCAAGCGTAACAGCATCTGTTCCGCGCGGTCGAAGAGTTTCGTATTTTGCGTAAATTGCTGAATACTCTCGCCAATCGATTTTGTTTTTGATGTCAGGTTCTCAACCTCGGCGCGCCCCTTGTCAAGCTTTTTGGTAAATTCGTCGATCCATTGCGCGGCGCTTGCCATTTCATCCAGCGCGTCCTGCGTGTTTTGTTCGGATTGCGCCTTGAGTTGTGCGGCGCTTTGTTCAAGATCGGCTATTGCCTGTCTGACTATTCTGTTTGATTGATCCTCAATTGCGCGCGCAGGCTCATCCAGTCTGGCAATGGCTCTTGCGACAAGCTCGTCGGCCTGGCTCTCTGCGGTTTTAATCTTTTCGAGCGTCTCCCTGGTGTTTGCGTCAGCCTGCGTCCTGAGATTATCCGCACTGTTTTCAAGATCTGCGAGTGCTTTGGCGACAAGGGCGTCGGCCTGCGCGATTTGCCGCGCATCCTGTTCAGATTGCGCCGCGATATTGGCGGCGTCCTCGCGGAGTGAGTTGAGCGCCTCCCGCACCAATTCATTGGCGTTGGCGGCAGCGTCGGCGATTTCCTGCAATGCGTCCTGCGTGTCTTGTCCGGACTGTGCTTTGAGATGATCTGCGCCTTTTTCAAGGTCGGTCATCGCCTGCCTGACAATCTTGTTCGATTGATCCGCGATTGTATGCGCAGATACATCCAATTTGGCAAGCGCTTTGGCGGCAAGCTCGTCGGTCTGGAGCGCCGCTGTTTTGATTCTGTCGAGTATTGCCTTTGCGTTCTGCTCTGACTGAGCCTTAACGCCATTGGCGTTCTTTTCGAGTGCCGCAAGGGTTTGCTGAATGAATTTTGCCGATCGCGCAGTCAAATCGCTGGCGGGTATCTCCAATTTGGCGAGAGTTTTCGCGGCGAGCTTGTCGATCTGGAGCGCAGCCGTCTTGATTTTGTCGAGCGTTGTTTGCACACCGTGTTCAGACTGCGCCATGATATCGGCTGCGTCCTTGTTCAGCGCGGCAAGCGCCTTCTGCACCAATTCATTGGCGCTCGCGGCAGCTTTGGCAATCTCCTGTAATGCGCTTTGTGTGTTCTGCCCGGACTGCGCCTTGAGACTCGCTGTGTCCTTATCGAGATCGGTAAGCGTCTTTGCGGCGAACTCGTCGATCTGGAGCGCAGCCGCCTTGATCTTGCCGAGCGCTGTTTGTGCGCTGTGTTCAGACTGCGCCATGATATCGGATGCGTTGTTATTGAATGCGATGAGCGCTTTCTGCACCAATTTGTTGGCGTTGGTGGCGGCGTCGGCAATCTCCTGTAATGCGCCTTGTGTGTTCTGCCCGGACTGCGCCTTGAGGCTTGCCGCGTCTTTCTCGAGATCGGCAAGCGTCTTTGCGGCGAGCGCCTGGGCTTGCGCAATTTTTTCCAGCACTCGATCCGTATCCTGTCCGGTTTGTGTCAGGATATCGGCTGCGTTATTACCCAGCGCGGTGAGTGCTTCCTGCACCAATTCATTGGCACCGGCGGCAGCTCTCGCAATCTCCTGCCGGGAGTGCGCACTCAGATTGTCTGCGCTTTTTTCAAGATCGGCAAGCGTTTTCGCGGCTTGCTGTGCGCTTTGTTCGGACTGCGCCTTGAGGCTTGCCGCGTCTTTCTCGAGATCGGCAAATGTCTTTGCGGCAAGCGCCTGGGCTTGCGCGATTTTTTCCAGCACTCGATCCGTATCCTGTCCGGACTGTGTCATGATGTCGGCTGCGTTATTACCCAGCGCGGTGAGTGCTTCCTGCACCAATTCATTGGCACCGGCGGCAGCTTTCGCAATTTCCTGCTGAGAGTGCGCACTCAGATTGTCTGCGTTTTTCCCAAGATCGGCAAGCGTTTTCGCAGCGAGCGCGCCGGCTTGCTGTACGCTTTGTTCGGATTGCGCCCTGAGATGAGCCGCATTTTTTTCAAGATCGGCAAATGTCTTTGCGGCAAGCGCCTGGGCTTGCGCGATTTTTTCCAGAGTTTGCCGGGTGTTTTGTTCGGATTGTGTCAAAATATCTGCCGCGTTATTACCGAGCGCGGCAAGCGCCTTCTGCGTCAATTCATTGACGCCGACGGCAGCTTTCGCAATCTCCTGCTGAGAGTGCGCACTCAGATTGTCTGCGTTTTTTTCAAGACCGGCAAGCGTTTTCGCAGCGAGCGCGCCGGCTTGCTGTACGCTTTGTTCGGATTGCGTTTTGAGATGAGCCGCATTTTTTTCAAGATCGGCAAATGTCTTTACGGCAAGCGCCTGGGCTTGCGCGATTTTTTCCAGAGTTTGCCGGGAGTTTTGCTCGGATTGTGTCAGGATATCGGCTGCGTTATTGCCGAGCGCGGCAAGCGCTTTCTGCGCCAGTTCATTGACGCCGGTGGCAGCTTTCGCAATCTCCTGCTGAGAGTGCGCACTTAAATTGTCTGCGTTTTTTTCAAGACCGGCAAGCGTTTTCGCGGCTTGCTGTACACTTTGTTCGGACTGCGTTTTGAGATGAGCCGCATTTTTTTCAAGATCGGCAAATGTCTTTGCGGCAAGCGCCTGGGCTTGCGCGATTTTTTCCAGAGTTTGCCGGGAGTTTTGTTCGGACTGCGCCCTGAGATGAGCCGCGCCTTTCTCGATATCGGTCATCGCCTGTTTTGTAATTTTATCCGATTGATCCGCAAGCGCGCGTACGGTGCCTTCAGCCTGCGTGATCAGCCGCTTGCCGAGTTCCTCTGTTTTACCTGCTGATTCATGCATGGTATTGCCAATCGCGGTACAGGATTGTTCGCGCAGGAGATGGATGTGTTTTGAGGCATCCTGCTCCGAATCCCTGAGCGTGTGCAGACCCAAAGAGATTTCTTTTTCAAGTTCCGATTGAAACTGATTCCTTTGCGATTGTGTGTGCTGATCCAAAAAATGAGAAAACTCCTCCCGGCGGGTGTGCAGCATCTTAGCAAGATTTTGATCATAATCGGCAAGCCGCTTTTCAATATCGGCGGCGGCGTCCGCAAAATTTTCATCCGCTTCGCGGCAGGCTTTCCTGAGCGCGTTTGTCAGCTCAAGACGCGCATTCTCCAGATTTTTTTCCATGCGCGGCAGTTCTTGATTCTCTGCGTCCTTGATCCAGGAATGCACCTTGTCTTCGATGCGCGCGTGGAATGATTTCTCGAGGGCGGGGATGCGTTTTTCAATGTCCGCCAGCGCGGCGCGATTGTTTTCCACCGTACCCATGAGTTTGCGAATTCCATCCTCTTCCCTGGCGATGACTTTATTGAGCTTTTGCACTTCACCCGCCGATTGCTCGGTTGCGTTTACCATGGCGGCAATGCCGACAAGCGAATCCTTGCGGGTATCGATCTCGCCGAGCAATTTCTGAATCTCGCTCAGAGCGCCCTCGGCGCTTTGCATGGTGATACGATTTTTTTTCATGAGGAGGTCAAGGTCTATTGTAGCGTCTTTGAACTCGCGCTGCTTCACCCTGGAGAGTTCTTCATAGCTCGCGATGATACGCTCGGAATATTTTTTGATTTTTGAGAGCTGCATCCGGCTGCGGTCAAAACGCCGGAAAACGAGAATCAATAAGAAAGAGGCGGCAAGAACGAGTAAATTTCCAGCGGTGAACACATTACCCTCCCGGTACTTGTCCATTCGGCCAGTTTACTGGACACTCCCGCTGTTCGCGGGAGCCCTTTGTGTCCTCATCCGCCCGGAGCGGGAAGGTATGAGTAAAGCACTCTGGATAGATAAAGATATAACCGCAGTTATGGAAAGCGCAAGGGCATTTTTGCGATCAACGATTAAGCGGGTTTAACTCCTCGCCTGCGGCTCGGATGGGATACCCTTGGCACCCTGCGGGTGTAAAAGGGTAAAGGCACTTCGCCATGTACGCGCTTGCCTTGCCTGTGGGTATCGCGCGGGTACCCTACGCACCCACAGGGCGTAAAGGCACAGGCCATGTATTAGTCGGCGTTCAGAATAGTGACCGGTATCCGCTTCGCTCCCCAGATTTCCTCGGCGTACTGATGGATGGTACGATCACTTGAGAATTTGCCCATACGCGCGACGTTGAGTATGGCCATGCGCGCCCATTTTGCCTGATCGCGGTAGGTCTGATCTATGCGATCCTGTGCCGCGAGGTAATCCTCAATGTCGGCGAGGTGGCAGTAGTGATCGCCCCAGGTAAGCAGGGAATCGTAGATCGGGCGGAAGAGCCTGGCCTGTCCATTACAGAAGAAATCGCTGTCGAGCAGATCCAATGCCTCGCGTATATCGCGATTCGCGTGATAATAGTCCCAGGGGTTATAACCCCTGCCGCGCATCTCCGCCAGTTCTTCCACGGTTTTCCCGAACAGGAAGAAGTTCTCCGCGCCCACCTCTTCGCGGATCTCAATATTCGCGCCGTCAAGGGTTCCGATGGTCAGTGCGCCGTTCATCGCGAATTTCATATTGCCGGTGCCGGAGGCTTCCATACCTGCGGTTGATATCTGTTCACTCACGTCGGCTGCCGGGAAGATCTTTTCGGCGGTCGAGACGCGGTAATTGGGAAGAAATACAACCTTGATTTTTCCGTTTACGAGCGGATCAACATTAACCACCTCGCCGATGGAATTGATGAGCTTGATGATGAGTTTCGCCATTTGGTAGCCCGGCGCGGACTTTCCGCCGCAGATGTATACGCGCGGGTAGAGATCAATGCCGGGGTTTTTCTTGAGACGCATATACTGAATGATGATCCCGAGCGCGAAGAGGAGCTGCCGCTTGTATTCATGGATGCGCTTGACCTGGATATCGAATATTGCGTCGGGGGTAATCGAAATCCTGGTTTCATCGGCGATGATTTTGCAGAGAACCTCTTTATTTCTGCGCTTGACGTCAAAAAATGCCTTTTGAAAATCGGGATTATCGGCAAAGGGTTCGAGTTTGCGCAGGTCGTCCAGGTTTGTGGTCCAGGACGTCCCGATGTGGTCGCTGATGAGGCTCGCGAGTCCCGGGTTGGCTTTCAGGAGCCAGCGGCGCTGCGTGATGCCATTGGTTTTGTTGTTGAATTTTTCCGGCGAGTATTCGTAAAAATCGCGAAGGACGTGCGACTTCAAAAGTTCGGTGTGCAGGGCGGCCACCCCGTTTACGGAATGTGACCCCACAACGGCAAGATGAGCCATGCGTACCTGCTTCTCGCCGCCCTCCTCAATGAGCGAGAGGTTCGCGAGCTTGTTGCGATCATTCAGGAAGCGGCTCGCGACGTCGCGCATGAAACGGCGGTTGATCTCGTAGATGATCTGCAGATGGCGGGGCAGGATCTTTTCAAAAAGCGGCACCGGCCATTTTTCGAGAGCCTCGGGCAGGAGAGTGTGATTTGTGTAAGCGAAGGTTTCCTGGGTGATCTCCCATGCCTTGTCGTAGGGGACACGCTCGGTATCGATGAGGATGCGCATCAGTTCGGCAATACCCAGCGCCGGGTGCGTGTCATTGAGCTGCACCGCGACCTTTGAGGGGAAGCGCTCAAAATGGTTGCCGTGCTGTTTTTTGAAGCGGCGCACGATGTCCTGGAGAGAGCAGGAAACAAAGAAATATTCCTGTTTGAAACGCAGTTCCTTGCCTGAAAAGATATTGTCATTGGGGTAGAGCACTTTGGATATCACTTCCGAGAGGTTCTTGTTTTCCACCGCAGCCACATAGTCGCCGTCATTGAAGATTTCAAGATCAAATTCCTCAGAACTCCTGGCGCTCCAGAGCCGCAGGGTGTTCACGGTGTTGTTCTTATAGCCCGCGATGGGGGTGTCGTAGGGTACGCCGAGTACGGTATTGGCGTGTACCCAAACAGGGTTGACCGTGCTGGTGCGGGTGGGGCGGTTCTCGACCGTGCCGCCAAAGCACACCTCAAAACTTGACTCAGGACGAGGTATTTCCCAGGGATTGCCGAAACGCAGCCACTCGTCGGGGATCTCTACCTGAAAGCCGTTTCGGATAATTTGCCTGAAGATTCCGAATTCATAGCGAATGCCATAGCCATATCCCGGAAGTTCGAGGGTAGCCATAGAGTCGAGAAAACAGGCGGCAAGACGCCCAAGCCCGCCGTTGCCCAGTCCGGCGTCCACCTCAACGCGGCGGATATCCTCTATATCCAGGGACATACGATGCAGGGCGGCGCGCGCCTTGTCCATTATCATCAGATTGATCAGATTGTTGCCCAGAAGCCGGCCAATCAAAAATTCCAGCGAGAGGTAGTAAATACGCTTGGCGTCGGTATTGTAATAGGTTTGCTGGGTAGCGATCCAGCGCTCAATCAGGCGATCCATCAGCGCGCGGGACATACTGTAAAACTGATCCCAGCTTGTTGAGGTGTAGTGATCCTTCGCCATGGTATATTTCATGTGATTTTTAAACGAGAGGATGATCGACTCTACGTCCATACCCTTGTGATAATCCTGCCAGAGTGATGGCCGCGCGGCTTCTTCGGTCTGTTTTTTCGGATCAGGGATCATATTAAACCTCGCTTTTTTGTAGGTGCGGCTGTATCCGGAGCTTCAATTTCCTTTTCGAGGTATCGTACCACATTTTTGAAAACCGCGCGATTGCTTTCATTAAGTTCCATCAGGGTGCGATGCACCTTCAGCAGGATACCGGCGAGTTCCTGATCGCTTATATCCCTGTGCGGGAGTTTGTCCATCCCGCCGCCCGGCGCTTCGGAAGAGCGCACAATATCAAATACTCCGTCAAAGCCCACGCTCTTCAGGACGCGGTTGATATCCGGCCTGGGAGAGACCAGAAGGGTTTTGCGTTGTTTCTGGTCGAGCGAAGCGCGCGCGATCCTTGCGAGGAGTCCAAGATTTGTGCTGTCGATGCTTTTGGCTTCGGAAAGATCGACAATAACGTCAGGCGCGGAGGACGCCTCAAAGAGCTTCTCGATAAAACCGTCGAGATCCCCGCTTTCGGAATAGGTAAGGCTCCCCACAAGTTTGAGGACGCAGCATTTATCACACAGCGAATACAGATACTCCCCGCTTTGCATTCCGGTATCCTATCCTTTCGTAATGTTGAGTAGCGTAACGTCGTCGGGAAGCATTTCCGCTCCATGCGCCTTCAGACGCCGCAGGAGATCCTCTTCAGACATTTTTCCGCTGCGGCAGAGATCAATAAAATCCGCCTCTTTCTGCAGGACGTCTTCCCCATCCATGAGTTCAAGAAAACCGTCAGACGCGATGGTCAGGGCAAAACGCTCCGGCAAATTATAGCTCTGATTCCGGTAATCCGCAAACCCAAAAAGCCCGAGCGGGTAGGCACCTTCGGAGGACAGAGGAATTTGCTGCCCGCCGGATATAAGGACCGGAAAGGGATACTGTCCGCCGCTTGAACAGAGCAGGGTATTGCTGCTTTTGGTCAGGAGGCCGTAATACAGGGTAAGATGCTTGTCAAAATGCTGCCGCATGATCTCCCCGTTGACGTACAATAAAAGCTGCGCAGGATCCAGTATCCGGCTGTTGTTTCCGTTGGTATAACCTTCGAGCGTGTTGCTCACAAGGGTTTTCAGGAATACCGTCAGGAAGGATGAGGGGAGTCCGTGCCCCGAGACGTCCGCAAAATAAAATCCGACGTGATCGGCGTCTATCTCGAACCAATCCACAAAATCGCCGGAAAAATAATGCGATGGGTAAAGCGTATACCGGAAATGATAATCCCCTATAGTCATCGGGTTTTCGGGCAGGAGGCGCGTTTGGATGTGTTTGCCGGCCTCGGCGTCTTTCTCCAGTTCGTCGATGTGCCGCGAAAGCCGCACATTTTTTCTTCTGAGTTCGTCGGTTCGTTCCGCGACGGAGTATTCCACGCGCTTTGCGAGGACCTGATAATTTTGCTGATGTTCATGCAGGTTTTTTTCGAGGAAACGGCACTTTCGCAATTGTGTGTGATACGCAATGAAAAGCGCCAAAAATACAAGCGCGGCGGCGAAATGGACGATTATATGTGTGCTTGCGGCTTCCATACATTCTTACCTGACTGAAAAATCGCACTCTTTACCGCCGATGTCAAATTTTGCGCACCTGCGCTCCTGCCCGCGCCTGTATAGGGTATGGCTGACCAAAACGAAGATCTGCTGCGGCTCCTTGAAGAGCATTTCGGCTACCGTTCCTTCCGCCCCGGGCAGGAAGAGATAATACGGCATGTGCTTGCCGGAGGGGAGCGCGTTGCTGTTCTCCCTACTGGAGGCGGAAAATCGCTCTGTTATCTCCTTCCGGCGTTTCTTTTTCCGGCGAAAACACTGGTGGTCTCGCCGCTGATCGCGCTGATACAGGATCAGGTGGATCATGCCATGCGCGCTGGATTGGAGGCGGTCTATTGGAAGCGCGGCACAAGTGATGCGGAACTTACGCGCGCCAGGGTTGTTTTTACAAGCCCCGAATTTTTTTTGCGGCATATCGGCAGCGTGCAATCGCTCAGGATCGCGCATATCGTAATCGATGAGGCGCATTGCGTCTCGGACTGGGGCGGGAGTTTCCGCCCATCTTATGCCGAGATTGCGCGTATCCTTGAGTATGTACCCTGCGCGAATATCTCGCTCTTTACGGCCAGCGCCGATAAGACTCTGCGGTTGGATCTCGCGCGGCGCTTCGGGTTGCGGGAACCCCGGTATTTCGTGCAGGGCTTTGATCGCCCGAATATCGCGTGGCACTGTATGCAGAGTTCTTTCCCGATCCTCTTTGCGCTCAATTATCTGCTGGAGAATTCCGAACGCGCGATTGTCTATTGCCGCTCGCGTCTCGAGGCGGCGCGATCCGCAGCGCTCCTGCAAACCTTTGGTCTTCCGGCAAGACCCTTTCATGCCGGGATGAGCAGCGCGAGCCGCGCCATTCTTCAGGAGGCATTCTCGGCGGGGGAGGTGCGTATCCTCTGCGCGACCAGCGCCTTTGGGATGGGGGTGGACGTTCCCTCCATCAGAACGGTCATCCATCTGCATATCCCGAACTCGTGCAATGCCTACTATCAGGAGGCAGGCCGCGCGGGCCGCGACGGCGATCCTGCGCTCGCGCTCCTGCTCCATACTCCGGAGCGGGAGTACGATCCGAGAGATCTCTTGCGCAAATTTCTTATGCAGATGGGAAACCGTCTGCCGGAACGGATCAGCGAAAAATCGATTGGCGCCTTGTGTACAAAGCGCTATGCCTCATTGGACGCCGGAGAGGTTCTTGCTTTTTTGCTGCATCATGGCGCGTATCGGCGGGAATCCGGGGATACGCACTACTCCGCCCAACCGGATAAATCCGCGCGCATCCGGGAAGGCTTGCGGGAAGAGAGCGTCGTACGCAGGAGGGAGCAGGCCTGGGCCGCGCGTTATACCGCTCCGGATTGTCCCTGCCGCCGCCATGCCCTGCTGGCTCGTTTTGAGGAATCCGCAAAAAAAGAATGTCATAACTGTGGCTGCTGCGGCTCGCAGTATTCGGCTGCGCTGGAACGCATCTCGAAACAAACCGAGGAAGAAACCCTGCTCCTCCGGCGGGCGCGTTCCCTCCCCTGGGCGCGGCGAGCTACGGCAGGAGGTCGTGTCCCGAGCTGCGACATGGAGGTCGCAAGTCAGCGAGGGGCTGCGGCAGGAGGTCGCGTTGCAGACAGGATGTCGCACACCGCGCAGCGACATGGATGTCGCGGCAGTGCGCGGTGCATCGAGTGCGACATGGAGGTCGCAAGTCAGCGAGGGGC
Source organism: Spirochaetota bacterium (assembly GCA_031283155.1). GTDB lineage: Bacteria > Spirochaetota > JAGLSM01 > JAGLSM01 > JAKPMW01 > JAKPMW01. The sequence continues at coordinate 10,232 of JAITCI010000055.1, forward strand.
TACGTATGCGAAGAACGCGCGCCTCGCAGCGCTCATCCGGTTTTTACGCTGAGCCTTTTTTGCGCTATTTTTACGAAATGCAGAAGCGCGCGCCGGAGATATTGTACGAAGCCGGGGATTGGATCATCCTCAATAAGCCCGCCGGTCTGCCCGTGCAGGCGGGAAGGGCGGTGCGCGCGAATCTCGTTGACGAACTTGCCGCGCTTTGGGGGAGCAAGCCGTATCTCGTGCATCGGCTTGACCGCGATACCGCCGGCTGTCTGGTGGCCGCGCGAACAGCCACCGCCGCCGCGCGCATGGCTCGTGTTCTTGCCGATCCCGCCACCCGAAAAATCTATCTTGCGATTGTGTACGGCGTCCCTGTTCCGGCAGAGGGCGAAATACACGAAGATATTTTTGTGCATGAAATCCGTAAGAGCGCCGTCACGCATTATAAACTGCGGCAGGAGATCGGCGGGCGTTTTTCGCTGCTGGAACTCACGCTTGACTCCGGACGTATGCACCAGATTCGCATCCACCTTGCCGGAATCGGGCATCCGATTTTGGGCGACGATCTCCACGGGGACTTCGCGCTCAATAAGGCGCTCCGCAAAGAGGGCGTGAAGCGGCTGCTGCTGTTTGCCCGGAGGCTTGAGCTTGCGGGGGGCATTGCCGCCGAGGCGCCGTACCCGGAGCACTTTGCCGCATTTATGCGCTCCCAATGAGATCAGCATACTCATACTCCCATTCTTTTCTTCCGATGAATACAGAGTACCATTGTGTGCCGGGAGGATGGGATGGCGCTTTTGCTTGTCGGGGTGGTGTGCCTGTTTGCAGGCATACTTGCGGTTATATGGAATATGGGTTTTTCGATGCGGCTCCAAAAGATAGAAGCCCTGGTTCGGGGCGGGGCACCGGACGCCGCGCTTCCCCTCCTGCGCAATCTTGAGAAGAAACATCACGGTAAGCTCGCGCTGCATTTGCTGCTCGCGCGTGTCCATGCCCTGCTCGCGCAGCACAGAGACGCGATTGAGGAATGGAACCGGGTTTTGCTCATCAATCAGCATCACTGCGAGATTTCACAGGCGGATATTGCGCTCGCGCTCGTTGAAAATCATCTGGCGCTTGGAGAATTGCGCGAGGCGCAGGGGGTGCTTCTGCTGACGCTCAAGTCATGTCCCGGAGAACTGCGCCTGCGTGAGCGTCTCGCGGAGATTTATCTGCAGCGTGGTATGCCCAAACACGCGCTTGAGTGCTACGATATTCTGCTTAAATACGATCCCGAAAATAACGATCTCCTCTATAAGATTGCGCTTGTGCAGGAACGGTCGGGCGATCTCCGCGCGGCGCTGATCAGTACGCTGCGCATCCTTCGCCAGGATGCGCAAAACGCAAGCGCTCTCGCGATGGCCGCAAATCTCTACAGTGGTTTTGCGAATCACAGATCGGCAGAAGAATATTGGCGGAAGCTCATCGGGTATGCATCCCATGCGGCGGAGGGGTATAAGGGGTTGGCTGCCTGTCTGGACGCGCAGGGCGGGCGTGACGATGAAACGCTTGCGGCATATTCCGAGGCGCTGCAATACGCGCGCGGGGAGCAGGATCGTTTGGCGATACAATATGCCATGGTGAGTATTCTTATCCGCATGGAGGCGTTGCGTGATGCGCTTGCCCTGCTGGAGGATATACAGGCGCGCGATCCCGGGTACCGCGACGTCGCGTATCTGATCGATCAATACAGGGAACTTGCCCGGGATGAATTGGTTGCGCGGTTTACAAGCGCGGACGACAGAGAATTCCGTCGTCTTGCGGGCGACGTTCTTATCACTCTTGGGGTATCGATTCTGCGCGAGAAACCGATCAACAGCCGCGATCTCCTGATTCATGGAATTTTGGATGAGGGAAATTACCGCGAAACGGTTCTGACGTATTTTGCGCGTACGCTTTCTCCCATCACCGAGCGTACCCTGCAGGAACTCTCCGACGAGATGCGCGTGATGCGCGCAAAGCGCGCGTATATGTTCTCCATGGCGGGGTATTCCGTTCGCGCGAAAAATTTTGCGGCTCTGCGCGCGATCACGCTTATCGCACGGGACGAACTCAAAACCATGCTTGATGATACGCCCGCGCGCGATTTTTTGCCGGCCTTCGCGTCTTAACAGGGTTTTGACTCAGAACATAATTGTAAACGAGAGTGTATGCAGCGTGAGCGGTTCCTGTCCGGGAAAACGTCCGCGTTCTTCGACCACGAGCGCGTAGTCAAAATAAAATACCTTGAGCAAACTGATGCCCAGGCCGCCTGTGGGATAGCCCGCATTTAACCCAAGCCGCAGGGTAATGAAATGAAAAAGAACGCTCTCAAATCCTGCGTGGATCATCTTAAAAAAGGAGTCCTGTTCCTCGAATATGCCGCGTATGTCGAGAGCGACTTGCACCTCTGAAATGATTTGCGGCGGGATCCCGAAGAACGAGACCGGGGTATAGGCGACGCCAATCCCCAGGGAGGGATTGATCCGCGTATCGGGAATCACGATCTCGCGCTCCCCAAAATCGCTGCTGTAGGCGGTCCAGGACAGGGCGGTGCCAAACCAGTCATACCAGACGAGTCCCGCCGAAAACGCCGGGGAGCGCCAGGTAATCGCGAGGTCGGAGCCGATTGCCTGCCCAATCTGAAAATCGGTTGAGAATTTGAAAGGATTCGCAAGCCCGGCAGCCTCGCTGAGCGGGATATTGCTTGCTTCGTGGCGGACGCGAATGAGGTATTTGATATTGGCACCAAACTTGAGATTGTGATCATTTTCGCTGTCCAGCTTGATGTTGAAGGCAAGTCCGGCGATGCCGCCGACGTCAAAGTCGTGCTGCAAATCCACTGTGGGGAGCGTGGTACCCTGTGATATAAATTCACCGCGCGAACTCGAGTAGAGACCGAGTCCAAAGCCTTCGCCCTTATACGCCAAAAACAGGGGAGCGCTGAGTCCATAAAAGGCGTCAAACGCGCTCATGCGGTTCAGAAATTCCTCCGGCAAGGGCAGGGCTGTGGGATCATTTTTGCCCCATTTCTGTATATCGCTTCCTTCGGAGCCAAAGATGAGGTCAAGTCCATCGCCGCTTGCGGCGGAAAGCAGACGGAAGAGCGTGAAGCGTTTTTCTTCGGTGGCGAGAAAAGAGGGATTATAAAAGGGAGCGTCTTCCGGTGCTGTGCAGGCGATCCAGGTATTTCCCATGCCTGCCGCTCTGGCCGAGCCGGGCTGAAAGGGGTGTTCGCTTGTCTGCAGCGTCCAGGGCAGGGCAAGTATGCACACCGCCGGAAATAAAAGCCGCATATTCCTGTACATAGTCAGTGAAAGCGCGCGCAGGTATTTCATGAAAATATTTCGCAAAATATCTTGAAGTAGCTGATATTGGCGTACAATTCGTATAAGGTTCGTTCTACTGCGTCGGGGTTTATTTTAATAAGTTGTATAAACCACGAGCAGGCTTCTTCCGCCTCCTGCCGTGCAGCCCTGAGGAATGGATACCGGGTGCCATATTTGCTGTTGACCCGGGGAATAAGGTCGAAAGCCGCCCCTACGTAGAACGGATCATCCTCATCCCCGAGTATGCCGTTTTGATTTCCATCCTCCGCGAGCAAGAGCGCGTTCATGGAGCAGACAAACACGGCGTCGGCGGTGAAACGGGCGTGCTGCGATTTGAGGGGCGTCTCTGCGGCCAGATAAATCTCCCCCAGCGAGGCGACATTTTTGCGCAAGGCCAGTATATGCGCGCGGAAGTAATTTTGTTCCGCTATGTTCATATTTGCGAATATGGGCGCTGCAAAATTGGTAACGCTGTAGCGGTTTACGAAGAATTGCGGAAAGGCGGAAAACACGGTTTTTCCCGATGACATGAGAGAAAGTTCCGCGCGTATGCAGCCATCCAGGGCGGGGACGTCGTTTGGCCGGAGTTCCAGCGCTTTTGAAAAAGACTCCAGTGCCGCAGCGTCGTTTCCGGCCGCGAGCGCGGCATTCGCGTCGGTTATGAGGCTGTCGTAATTTTTTGAATCTCCATGCGCCCAGGAGAATAGGTTAAAGCTATCGCAGGCGCATAGCGCTATCGAAGCCGCCAAAATTAAGTATGCGTATATCCGCAGCCTGGTATTCATTCCGTAAAATCGCCAGCCTTTTTAATGAAATCACATCAAAATATATCACTATCATCGGTTTTCTCAATAAGATCTGTGTCAGGAAAAAGCGATTTAACTGCTGAATTGAGAGAGGGGGGATATATGTATCCGATTACCGGCGTACAATACGGCTTCACGACAGCAATTATCGTTCTCTTTTTTCTCGCGGTTTTTGGTATAGGGTGCGGCGGAGACCCGGATCCCGATGTTTTGTCAAGCATTGCAGGCGGCTCATCCGTATCGCAGGACCCATCGGTGGGAATTTCCGCTGCATCGCAAAGTCCATCCGCCTCGCCGGAATCATCGGCGGGGGCGTCCGGGAGCAGTGAACCCGCCGTGCCGGGGGTGTATATGGCGGTGATCTTGGAAAATAACGCCGGGACGCATGACGCGCCTGCGTACACCCATAACGATACGCTCTGCCTTTTGACGGCAGCGGCGGATGATACCGATGGGTTTGCCAACGCGATAACCGTTCTTGGGAGTGATATCTACGCGGCAGGCAGCTATGGCGGCAAACCGGTATACTGGAAAACGCGACTCGGCGTCGCCGCAGGCGCGCCCATCCCGATTTCTGTCAATGACGGAGAAACCTACGCCATGCGTATTATCCGTTCGGGCGGGCAGGAAACCATGTATTTTGCCGGAAACGAGGGCAGCGACGCCTGTTACTGGAAGATTGTGAACGGGGGCGCGCCCGTGAAAACGACCCTCGCGCCGGGCATTGCGTATTCGTTGTTTGTCGAATCGCAGGGCGGCAGCGAGACGCTGCATATTGCCGGCGGCAATGATTCTGCCGGGAGCGGTTTCTATTGGAACGGAACGAGCGCGCAGTTCGTAAACGCCTATACTCTTTTTTCTGTCTTTGTAAAGGGATCAACAGTCTATCTTGCGGGCGAACCCAATGACGTCTGGGGAGGATTCTGGTACGGCGGTTCTTCGTTTACCTATATCGGGATAGACGAGGCCTATCTTGAAAACGTGATTTATGTGGATTCTTTGGACCGGATTTACGTCGGCGGGGATCATGACCGCGGCGGGATTTACCGCTATAGCAGTGTGAGCGACGCCGATCCGGTTGGGCTGATCCCGCCGACTGCGGCGAATAATGCCTGGGTATGCGATATTGCCGAAGCGGGCGGGAGCATATACGCCGCCGGTTCGTGGGATGCGCTGGGAACGGATCAAGGACATGCCTGTTACTGGAAGGACGAAGTTCTTATCCACCAGTTCACGGAACCGGCAGGATATGCCTACTCGTACGCGACGGGCATATTCGTAGTCCCCTGATCGGCTGTTATAGTCTTTCGCCCAGCCAGGCCGCAAGCCCCTCAACCGGGACGCGCGTTTGGGTCATGCTGTCGCGCTCGCGCACGGTCACGGCATTGTCCTTTTCGATGGTGTCAAAATCGACGGTGACGCAAAAGGGCGTGCCGATCTCGTCCTGTCGGCGGTAGAGCTTGCCGATGCCCCCCGTGTCATCGTAAGTCGCGTTCCAGAATTTGCGGACGATGCTGTGGATCGCGCGCGCCTTTTCGACTATGCGCGGCTCATTCTTCTTGAGCGGGAGGATGGCCGCCTTGATGGGCGCGATCCTCGGGTGCAGGCGCAGTACGGTGCGCGTTTTGCCCTCGCCCAGATCCTCCTCGGCGTATGCGTTGATAAGAAAGGTCAGCACGGTACGATCGGCGCCGAAGGAGGGCTCGACCACGTAGGGGATATAGCGGCGGTTTTTTTCCTGATCAAAATAGCTCAGGTCCTCGCCCGAAAACTTCTGGTGCTGCGCGAGATCAAAATCGGTGCGGCTCGCGATGCCCTCAAGTTCGCCCCACCCAAACGGGAAGAGGTATTCAACATCGGTGGTTTTGTTGGAGTAGTGGGAGAGTTCTTCTTTGGCGTGCTCGCGAAAGCGCAATTTTTCTCCGGTCAGGCCGAGGCTCTCAAACCAGGCGCGGCTCGTTTTGCACCAGTATTCATGCCATTCCAGTTCCGTGCCGGGCTCGACGAAAAATTCGATTTCCATTTGTTCAAACTCGCGCGTGCGGAAGGTAAAATTGCCCGGGGTAATCTCGTTGCGGAAAGATTTCCCTATTTGCGCGATCCCGAAGGGAAGCTTGGGATGGAGCGAGTCCATGACGTTTTTGAAATTGGTAAAAATGCCCTGCGCGGTTTCGGGGCGCAGATAAATCGCGGTGCTGCTTTCCTCCACCACGCCCTGAAAGGTGCGGAACATCAGATTAAAGGCGCGCGCCTCGGTAAAGTCGCTTGTCCCGCAGGAGGGGCAGGCGATTTTAAGGCTGCGGATCATCTCTGAAATTTCGCCAAGCGTTTTTCCCGTGGGATTCGCGCCCGCGTCTTCGAGCAGCTTATCGCCGCGAAAGCGCTCGCGGCATTTCTTGCAGTCCACAAGCGGATCGGAGAACGAACCCACATGGCCGGAGGCCTCCCAAACCTTTGGGTTCATCAAAATGGCGCTGTCGAGCCCCAGGATGGTATCCTGATCGCGGACGAAAAATTTCCACCAGGCCTGCTTGATGTTGTTCTTGAGTTCAACGCCCAGGGGGCCGTAATCCCAGGTGTTCGCGAGTCCGCCGTATATTTCGCTTCCGGGAAAGATAAATCCGCGGCGCTTGCATAACGCCGTTATATCCTTTAAGGAGTTTTCGGGTGCCTCTTTTTCCGCCATGCCGTGCCTCTGTTTTGTTGGTGACTATCGTGTACAAAGATACAAAACACAGACGGCTGGGGTACTGTCCCGCGTTTATGTCTGCGCCCCCCAGAGATTTACTGCGTTTTTTTTCGGAATGGACGCGATTTTGGACGTCTTTGCGTATACGTTGGATGATTCCCAGAGTTCCTCGGTTCGGGGGTTGCCATCGCCTTTTTGAGCGGCTGAAGTATTGCCGGTTGCGGTTAATTACTATAACGCATTAAGTATATCGGTTGTGTTGTTTTCTGCCATTTACCTAAATAAATGTATAGTAAAAATAATT
>JAITCI010000036.1 GCA_031283155.1 Spirochaetota bacterium
GTAGGCAATATTCTCCGCTATTGTGCCGTTAAATAAAAAGGTGTCCTGCAGCACCAGGGACATCTGATTCCGCAGACTGTTTTGCGTTATATCGCGCAGATCATAGCCGTCAATCGTTATTCTTCCCGCCTGCGGATCATAAAAACGCGCGATGAGCTGGATGATCGTTGTTTTCCCTGCGCCGGTGGGACCAACCAGCGCGAGCGTCTCTCCGGCGCGTACCTCAAAGCTGATGTTGTCCAGCACGGGTGATGCGTCCATGTACCGGAAGCTGACGTTCTCAAAACATATATGCCCCTGTACCGGCGGAAGTTCCGGCGCTCCGTGCCTGTCGGTGACTTCCGACGCGGAATCGAGGATCTCCAGAACCCTTTCGGCGCCGGCAAAAGACAGTTGGGCGTTTTCCAGAAGCTGGGCGAGTCCGGTGATGGGGGCGTAAAAGAGCGCGAGGTACAGGAGGAAGGCGACCACCTGCTCCGCGTCTATTTGCGAATGGTATGCGAACAGACCGCCGAAGCCGACGACTATCACGGTGCCCAGCGCGGTCAGGAATTCCACGGATGGATGAAATATCGCGTTTATCTTCAGCGCCGAAAGCATGGCGCTGGTAAACTCGCCGGCTTTTTCACTGACACGGCCGGTCTCGCGTTCGTGCTGCCCGAATGCCTGTATCTCGCGGATGCCGGATATATTATCCTGCAGCCGGGAATTGAGTCCGGCGAGGGACTTCTGCATCAGGCGGAACCGCGGCCGCACCTTTTTCATCATAATCCAACTGGACGCGAGAATAAAGGGCACGGGAATACAGGTTAAGAGCGCGAGGGCGGGGTTTATTGAAAACAGTATGATGATAACGCCCGCGAGGGTAACGGCGTTCGTGATGGTTTCGGGGATGACATGGGCGTAGAGCTGTTCAAAGGTGGCGGTATCATTGACTACGCGGCTCATCAGATCGCCGGTCTGCCTCCTGTGAAAAAACGACAATGAAAATCCCTGTATCTGATTATACACTTTCATTCTGAGATCGCGCACCAGCTTCCAGGCGGCGACATGCGGGAGATAGTTTCCCAGAAACCGGAAGAGGATGCGCAGCAGGTAAATGCCGGTGAGAAGCAAAACCAAAACCTGAATTTCCTCCAAATCCTGCACACCGCGCTGGACGATCCCGGTCATTTCGGCAAGCAGCCGGGGCGCGATTAAATTGAGAAAGGTGAGGCAAAGGGTGGACAGGCAGCCCAGCAGGAGAAGCAGGCGGTATTTGCGCGCTTCCGCAGCTATTCGTAACAGGAGTTTCATGGTTCAAATGTAATAGGAATTTTGTCGCCTGTAATTAAAGCAAAGGCGGCTTCACCCCGCCCTGCTGACAGGATGTCAGCACTCCGAGCTGCGACAGGATGCTGCGCGTTAGCGAGGAGCTGAAAACAGGATGTTTTCACTCCGAGCTGCGACAGGATGTCGCAAGTAAGCGAGGAGCTGAAAACAGGATGTCAGCACTCCGAGCTGCGACAGGATGTCGCAAGTAAGCGAGGAGAGAGCAGGCGTGATGGCTTCCCCCCCTTGAAATACGATGTGGAAACCCCCAGCGACAGGATGTTGTGTCCCGATATTGTAGCGCCCGTTGGGCGTTGCGCGTACATGGAGGTACGCTCTTGCGAGGGGCAGCGTATATAAAAGCGGCGCAAACGCGGGAATTTATGTATACCCTGTAACCGGAGAGTATGCGCGCAGCGGAACGCTTATTTGAATAGTAAGTACGTTGTGGTTGAGCGCGGAGCGGCAGAACGCCATATACATATATCAGAAACGCAAGCCACAACAGTATGCGATACCTGTTCCCAAAGAAAAAAACAAATGGATTTCCCTGTTCCGGGTACGCAGCTACTCGCCAATAAGCTCTTCGGCGAGCAGAAGTGTTTCCTGATCAAACAGGACAAGGCGCGCGTCCATGGCAGACTCGTTTATGGTGAGCCACTCTCTGATCGCGCCTGCCGCCGCGATCAGAGCCTTGTCGCGCGGATAGCTATAGATGCCGCTGGAAATAAGGGGAAACGCGATACTCCGGCAGCCGCAGTTGGCGGCGGCGGCAAGCGAATTTGCGTAACACGCGCGCAGCAACGCTTCTTCGCCCTGCGCGCCATCGTGATAGACAGGTCCCGCCGTATGCACAATAAATTTCGCGGGCAGGGAAAAACCTTCGGTGACAACGGCACAGCCGGTTTGGATGGGCGGATGCAGTGCCTCGCAGGCGGCTTGCAGTTTGGCTGTACCGGCAGCGCGGAAGATCGCGCCGCAGACTCCACCTCCGGCACACAGCATTGTGTTCGCCGCGTTCACGATTGCGTCTGTGCGCATGGACGTAATATCGCCGCAGACTATGGACAGGGGCATATATTTATAACTTTTTGCCGCGTCCAAAAATGGCGTTCAAAAAACGGGCAATGCCGGCGATGGCGGCAGCCGCATCCACTATGGGGGAAATGACGCGCGACTGCATATCCTGCGCCATGCTGCGCGCACTATAGCTAAGATCATCCAGAACCGTTTTCAGATCGTCCACCTGATCGCGCGCGGTAATGGTAATCGCGGTAAGGTTGTCCAGCATTCCGTCCATTTTGGTTATAAGCGGCAAAACCTGCCTGCGCAAGGCGCGCACGGAATAAAACAGGAGTACAATCGCGCCCACTATGATAAGCGCCATGCACACCGCTATGACAATAAGGCAAACCTCGGTTACGGTCATTACTCTACCCTTCAGTATCCCGCATTTTCGCCTTGCGCGGCGTCAGGAGCGGAATCTTTCCGATAGCGCTTTTTGAACTCTTCTTTTTTTTGATTGAATTTTCCTTCGACGTCCTTCACATAACGCTCTACGTTTTCACGCGCTTCCCTGCCGGTTTTCGGTGCGAGTAACAGACCCGCCGCGCCGCCGGCAATGATCCCGAGTAAAAATGCCGCAAACATCTTTCCGCTGTCGTCCATACAGTCCCTCCGTTACATCTATTTTGGTTCGGAATATACCTGTAGTTTTTTTTCTGCCTGTATATTCCCGTTTGTGAGCAGTTCCACGGCCTTGCGCAGCTGCAGATCAAAACGAAGATTGATCAGCTCGGGTTCCCCTATTTTATTTTTTTCCCAGTAGATCCAGCGCTCCAGTTCTTCAGGGGGGAGATCGATATCCTTCGACTTAAGCATATTGGCGAATTCATCAAGCTGCGCTTTTGTGTATACCGGATGCTGTTTTACAAATTGCGCGAGGTATTCTTCGTTCAGGAGCCTGTTCAGCGCCTTTTGCTCGGTTTTGCTGTATTCGGGAATGCCGACGACAATATCCGGGGTAAGTCCCTTTTGGTGTATCTCCCGCCCCGCCGGAGTGTAATAGAGCGCCACGGTCAGCTTAATCGCGGATCCATCGGAGAGCGGGCGGATGGATTGTACCGAGGCCTTGCCAAAGGTGGTCTCGCCGATGATGACCGCTCTTTTTGTGTCCTGCAATGCGCCCGCGAGAATTTCCGAGGCGGAGGCGGATCCCTTGTTGACCAGAACCGCAATCGGGATCGACTCCGGAATCACAAAGCGGGAACGGCTGGCCATATAGGAGTGCGTGGTTTCCGGCTCGCGGCCCTTTGTATACACAAGCAGCCCTTCGGGGATGAAAAGATTTGCAGCCTCGGTGGCGGAGGTTAACAGACCGCCCGGATTATTGCGCAAATCAATGATCATGCTTTTGAGCAGCGGATTCGCTTTGTGGCTTTCGTATGCTTTTTTGAGCAGATCGACGGTATTTTCGGAAAACTGCGTAAGCTTGATGTAGGCTATGCCCTCTTTTTCAAGGAAAGCAGTTTTTACGGTTTCAAGCTGGATAAGGGCGCGTTCGATGGTTACGTCAAAGGGTTCATCATGGTTTGGCCGCAGCAGGGTAACGGTTACAGAGGTACCCGCCGGCCCGCGCAATTTGCGCAGCGCGTCGTTCAGAGGAAGATCCGCCGTGGTAACGCCGTCAATAAAGGATATAACATCGCCCGACTGGATATGCTTTTCCCAGGCCGGCGTCCCGTAGATGGGGCTGACGACGGTCAGGACGCGATTGCGGATTCCAATCACTATACCCAGTCCGCCATACTCGCCGCTCGTCTCTTCGCTCAGATACTTCAGCTCCGCCGGAGGCAGGAAGGAGGTGTGCTCGTCCTCAAGCGCGTCCAGCATTCCCTTGACAGCGCCGTAGATGAGATCACGGGGTTTGATTTTTTCGGTATCGTAGTAATAATTGCGGACATTCTGGAAGGCTCGGCCAAAAAATTCAAAATTTTCGTATACGTTCTCGCGCCCAATCCCCTGCGCGTTGACAAAAAACCCCAGGCAGACCGCAAGCAGCATCATGCTCATTACGCTGAGCACTAACCTGTGCCGAACCATGGCCTACCTCCAAAGCGGGATGCGTAAATTTAGCCCACATCAGGCTATTTTGTCATTATAAATAATGTTCAGGTGTACCTTAAGTCAGTACGCCGCGTTCAGGATATTCAGAAGATCATCATAAGTTACGGATCGCGGGAGAACGCTCAAAAAATCAAAGGTACGCGCGTCACGGACAACGTCGTCGAATTTCTCCGGCTCCATTTCAAAACTCTTGAGTCTTTGCGGCACATTCAGATCAAAAAGGAGCTTGCGCACGGCTTCCACTGCTTTGATCGCGGCTTCCACGACGCTGATATCGTGAACGTCCTCCCCGCAGGAGCGCGCGATGCGCACATATTTATTCGGGGATGCGGTCAGGTTAAACTCCATGACGTGGGGTAAAAGAAGCCCGGAAGCGAGACCTCTGTATAAGCCCAATGATGTAGCAAGAGACATCGCGAGCGCGAAAGCGGTACCCGGGCGGCTCGAATTAAGCGCAATGGAGGTAAATATTGCGCCTGTGGCGAGCGACTGCCGCGTAATCATATTTTCAGGATCCAAAATCGCCTGCTTGAGATTGGGATATATCAGTTCTATGGCATTTCCGATATACGATTCCGTAAGGATGCTCGCCGCTTTGGAAAGATACGCCTCGCAGGCGTGGGATATCACCTCCAGCCCTATCGCGACAACAAATTTGGGGGCAAGCGTACTGGTGAACCTCGGATCAACCAGAACGACGTCGGCAAAATTAAAACGGCTGCGGTACTCCTTCCGAACATTCTCGTCCACGTCGCGGACGAAAAAAGAATCGATAAGCCCATAACAGATGCCGTGGGTAGATGGAATTTCAATATAGGCGATCTTTTTGCGCTTCGCGGTGCGGCCTGCAAAATAATCCGCGATATAACCGTCATTCCCGGCAATAAAGGCGATTGCCTTGGCGATGTTAATGGTATTCATGCCGCCAAAGCCAATGATCACGTTTGTACGCGATTCCCGCGCGAGGAGTACCCCTTCGTCAACAGTGTCGCTTCCCGACTCGGGTTTGATATCATCAAACATTATAACGCCATGCGCTTTGCTCTGCGCAAGACTCTGGATACGCCGCGCCGCGCCGTTTTCGGACATAACATCGCTCGTTACTATCATCACGCGCTCGCCGAAGTCCTGAATTATTTCGGGAAGCCTGTTGACGACATTCAGCCCGACTATGGTTCTGGATGGGATATTCAGCTCAAAAACACTCATTGCCCCGCCCTGACTGGAGTAATACTGTTTTCAAATTTACTGCCATAAAACACAAAAGGAGCACACCCAGCCGCTCCTTTTGAAGAGAGTAAAGGAAAAACACGTACCTGCCCTGCCCGGAAAATACGTATGCAATGATTAGAGATCTGAGTTTTCCGCTATTCTTGCGGCCAGTTCCCTGAGGGCAGTTTCGTTATAAATGGGATCGTTAATCTTCTGCTTGAGGTCATGTATTAATTGTGTACGATCCTCAATATCCACCGTGCCTTTTGCCAGGGTTTTGACTTTTTCGCGAAGCAGACTGATGCGGCTCTCTTCAGAAAAATGATATGAATCTTCCTGGAGACCGGATGGCCGATGTACTTCGATATGCTTACGCGCAGCGCCTGTACCCGCAACCCTGCCTGTACCCTTCAAATCCCCTATTCCGTCTATACTCATGGCGCACTCCTTTCTCTCCCTCTGAATATCGGTGAAATCTTTGAAAAAGATAAGCACTTTATCAAAACTTGATGATATGGATAACCAGAGTATATTCCCCTTTTTGGGTGAGTTCCGGAAGCGGTTCTCCGGTTTGCCAAAAGACATATTCCTCATGAATTTTCGTCATTTCATGGCAAATCAAGACCTGTACCTTAGGCGCAAGCGTCTCCAGTTCCTGCAGCAGGGCGGCAATCCGATACGGTGACTCAAAGCAAACCAGAGTATCGCTCTGCCGCATCGCCGCTTCCATTGCCTTGCGCTTCTTTCCGGACTTAAGAGGAAGAAAACCTGCGAAATACACCCCGTTCGACGGAAACCCGGAGACGGAGAGCGCCGCCGAAAGCGCCGACGCGCCCGGAATCGGCAGCACAGGAAGCCCCAGTTCACGGCAGGCGCGAACCAGCATGGCACCCGGATCAGAGATGCCCGGCGTCCCGCCGTCGGTCACAAAAACCGCATGGGACGCGCTCTTCCCTACCCGTTCCGCGAGCCGCCTGGTTTTGCCGACGGAGGTATGGGCATGGCAGGACTCAAGCGGCTTCGTTATTTCCAGATGATTCAGGAGTTTCAGGGTGCGGCGGGTATCTTCGCAAATAACGAGAGAACATTCCCGCAGGATACGCACAGCGCGCAGTGTGATATCCTCAAGGTTGCCAATCGGGGTAGCCATAACATACAGGGCAGAGGTCATAAACGCGCCCGCGCGAGCGCAACGCAATTGGACAGAAGCATCGCGATGGTCATGGCGCCCACCCCGCCGGGAACCGGGGTAATCCAGGAGGCGCGCTCACTGACCGCTTCAAAATCCACATCGCCCCGCAGAACATAACCGTCGCCTGACGGAACGCGGTTAATGCCCACGTCCACAACCACCGCGCCCGGACTGACCATATCGGCGGTCAGAAAATTGGGTTTGCCGACAGCGGCAAAGATCAGCTCCGCCTCGCGGCAAAGATCGGGAAGATTGCGGGTGCGCGAGTGCGCCCAGGTTACGCTCGCGTGGCGCGCCAGCAGCATGAGCCCAAGCGGTTTTCCCGCGATATTGCTCCGTCCGATCACCAGCGCGCGTTTTCCCTCGATTTCAATTCCATAGTGATCAAGCAAAACAAGCACACCTGCCGGTGTGCATGGAAGTACCAGAGGATTGCCCGCCGCGAGTCGGCCAAAATTATAGGGATGGAAACAATCGGCGTCCTTATCGGGGCGGATGAGCTCAAGCATACGCGCTTCGTTGATATGTTCCGGCAGCGGCAGCTGGATCAGAAAGGCGTCGATTGTCTGGTCGCTATTGAGCTTGCTGATGAGTTCGCTGAGTTCCGTTTCGGTTGTATTTTCAGGCAAGCGAAAGACTGCTGAGCGAATCCCGCATTCGAGGCATCGCTTTTCTTTCATATTGACGTATACGCCGGAAGCGGGGTCGCTGCCTACCTGCACCACCGCGAGGCTCGGCGGCTGTGTAAACGCGCGCATTGCGCTCTTCACTTCGTCAAAGACCTTCGCCGCCGCCTCCTTGCCGGATAAGAGCCTGGCCGACATCCGATTCCCCGCCTTCGATTATTTTTGTATACTCCGCACGTAGGCGGCAGCGTCGCGCGCTATCAGGATCTCTTCGTTGGTGGCTATGACAAGAACCCGAACACGCGAGGACTCCGCCGCGATATCGGCATCGGGAACCGCGTTTTCGTTTTTGCTTTGATCGACCTCTATCCCCATGAACTCAAGTCCCGCGAGGGCGTGTTTACGGACATGGGCGTTATTCTCGCCGATGCCGGCGGTAAATACCACGGCGTCCGCTTTCCCGTTCAGAACGCCCATATAGGCGGCGACGTATTTTTTCAGGCGATAGGTCATCATTGCGAGGGCAAGCTCGGCGCGCTTTGCCTCCGCGCCGCCCTTTCGGATGCACTCAAAGAGTTCGCGGACGTCGTTCGTGGTTCCGGAAATTCCAAGAAGCCCGCTCTCCTTATTGAGCATCGAATCCACTTCCTGGATGGAGCGCTTTTCTTTGCCCATGATATACTGAATAATGGCGGGATCCATATCGCCGGAGCGCGTACCCATAATAAGCCCCTCAAGCGGCGTAAAGCCCATAGAGGTATCGACGCTCTTCCCGTTCTGAATGGCGCAGACGCTCGCGCCGTTCCCGAGATGGCAGTTGATGATATTTATTGTGTCTGCCGATTTGCCCAGCATTTCGGCGGCGCGGCTGGCGATAAAGCGATGCGAGGTTCCGTGAAAACCATAGCGGCGTACGCGATGCCTGGTATATAACTCGTAGGGAAGCGCATAGAGACAGGCGTACTCGGGCATGGTTTGGTGAAAGGCGGTATCAAAAACCGCAAGCTGCGGGACGCCCGGAATGAGCCGCGCGCAGACCTCGATCCCCTTGAGATTATGCGGATTATGCAGGGGGCCAAGTTCGATGCAATCGCGAATGTCCTGCATAACCTCGTCCGTGACCAGTACTGTTTCCGCAAATTTTGCGCCGCCATGCACGACGCGATGCCCGATTGCCGAGATCTCGCCGAGATTGCGGATAACGCCCTTCTCTGTAAGCGTATTGAATACGATGCTTAAGGCTTCCTCGTGGTTCAGAATCGGGCGGATCTCTTTTTGCTTTTCACCGTTTCCGATGGCATAGGAATAGAAGGCCTCTTTGGTGCCGATCTTTTCCACCAAACCCTTGCTTGCCAGAGATTCATCCTGGATGGATACCAGCTGATATTTGACGGATGATGATCCGCTATTCAGGACAAGTACGTACATGGCGCTCCTCCCAAAAAATTGTTCTGTTGCAGCAAATCGATCACAAGAGCTATTTTACCGGATGCGCAAAAATCATGCGCCCCGCCGGAGTCTGAAAAACGCTTGTCACCATAACCGGAATACGCTGGTTTATAAAGCCGCGCCCCTTATCCACAACGATCATCGTGCCGTCGTCCAGGTAGGCAATGCCCTGATTGGGATCTTTTCCTTCCTTGATGACGGTTACGGACATCTCTTCGCCGGGGAGAACATTGGTTTTGAGTACATTCGCAAGTTCGTTAATATTCAGAACGCGAATTCCGCGGAGCGCGGCAACCTTGTTCAGATTAAAATCATTCGTGATCAGCATTGCGTTGGTGCGTATCGCCAGCTCAACGAGTTTTGCGTCCACCTCGGTAATGCCCGGAAAATCGGCGTCGGTTATGGTGACAATACAGTTGGGCGACGATTTCATCCGGGTAAGAATGCCCAAACCCCGCCGCCCGCGGCTGCGCTTGATGGCGTCGGCGGAATCCGCGATTTGCTGCAGCTCGGTAAGTACAAATTCAGGGACAATAAAGCTGCCTTCCATAAAACCGGAATCAATGACGTCGGCGATTCGGCCATCAATGACGACGCTCGTGTCCACAATTTTGGGTTTGGTCTGAATTACTCCCCGCCGGGCGGAACTTAATTCAAGAAAAGGAAATTTATCGCAGGGAACAAAGAGACGCGAAAGGCGTATCGCGAAAAATATGCCGCAGGCGATAAAGAATATGTCAAAAAATATGCCCCAATAGAGGTTGGTCTGGGGGACAAAAAGCATAAAGGCGAATACGGAGATTACGCGCCCAAGTAAAATTCCCGCAAGTACAAAAATAACGCGCTTTGCGCCTATACGCAGCAAAACCAGCGCGGTTCCCCATGCAAGCAGTGCCAGACCTGTGAAGAAAAGCACCACGGGAAGCCGCGATGGCGGTTCCGTTTTGAGGAAAGAAACATCATTCAGCTGCGTTATATCCATGAGAAGGCTGTATACGATCATCCCCGCGATTATAAACACAAGCAGCAAGGCATCCCGTACTCTGTTCTGCATATTCACGTTGCCTTCTTCTTGTTGCGCCGCACCGCCCGGCGCTGTCCTTCTTCCAGTTTTTCGGCTATCAGATCCTCCACTGCCGCGCGTTCCGTTCCCAGGCGGAGAGATATCTCATCGGCGAGAAGCTGGTGGGCGTTCTCATAAAGCTTTTTTTCGGAGCTGGAGAGTTCTTTTTCCTTGCTTCGCTGGAAAAGATCGCGCACAACTTCGGAAACTCCAAAGATAGACCCTGTTTTGATCTTTTCTTTGTTCATATTAAAGCGGGCTTTCCAGTCCTCGTCCATACCGGCGCTGACTTTTTTGACGAGTATATCGAGAGCCGCATCGACGTCTTTTTTACAGACTATGCCGCGGAGTCCGAGTTCTTCGGAACTCTCCACCGGGATCATGACCGTCATACCGTCGCAGGCAATCTTGATGATGTAGTACAGGCGGGTAACTCCGTATACCTCGCGTTTTTCAAGACGCTCAATATTTCCCACCCCGTGCATGGGGTATACTACTTTATCACCGGGTGAAAATCGGGTTTCGCCGTCCAAAATTTTTGCTCCAATTCAGGCAGTCGATGGTTAAAATCTCCGTAAATCTAAGCATAAAACCATGAATAAGCGAACCTTTTTATGCCACAAAGGATCTATCATTCTTTTCGGCTCTCTCTTATTTTTTAAGCATAAAACGAACCCGGAGATTCCATGGCACGACGCTACGCCTACCTCTTTTCTTTCCGCATCTTTGCGGGCGAGATGCATCAGCTTTTGGAGAAAGTCGCCGAAATGGCAGCGCAGGAAACGCAGGCGCATATCACTTTCATCACCGCTACACGCCTCTTAAAGGCGCATCTTTTCAAGCGGCACAGAGAATATTTCAAACACGCGCAGCTCCTCATTCCGCAGGGCCGCGGGATGGCCTGGGCGGCGAAGCGTTTCCGGCAGCCGCTCGCGGAGGTTTTTGCTCCGTCGGACGTTTTTATGAATATCCTGCGCAGCGCCCTCGAACACAAGCAAACCGCTTTTTTCCTCGGCGCCAAGCCGGACACCATTTTCGCCGCAGTGAATAACCTCCGCAAGAGTTTTCCCGAATTGCGTATCGTGGGTATTCATCATGGATATTATAAAGCCGACAGGGCAGAGGATATCGCGACCGCAATCCGGAAATCCTCCCCCTCGTTTCTCTTTATTGGTATGGGGTACCCCAAACAGGAGCGATGGGTTCTTCAGAATTTCAAGCCGATGACCACAACCATAGCGCTCTGCGTCGGTAATACCTTTGATCTCTGCGCGGGCGAGGCAACACGCGGCCCTCTCTGGATGCGGCGTATGCACATCGAGAGCCTCGCAAAGCTCAACCGGAATCCGCTGCGCTTTTTTCGCGTATTCTGGCTCATTCTGCTTGTGTTTGTGGTCTACTGGAACAAGATCTTCCACAGAAAAAAGTCACAGGGGCTAAATTAAGGCATTCCAGGCCATCATAAGGTGGCGGTTATTGACCGTATATATCTTGCTCATGGTGGCGATATACATATCGTTATGCTTGTTAAACGCAAGCCCCACTATATCCTGACCGCTCACGATGCGCTGCCTCTTCGCGGTCCTTCGATGCACAATATCAATGCCGCCCACGCCATGCTCCGTGACCGCCATAAAGAGAGTGCCCGATCTGTCAAAAGCGATTCCATGAAATTCCGCGAGTTCGCGTATGACCACGCGCGCGTCTCCGTGCTCGATGGCATAGAGGGTATTGTCGCCCATCTGCTGGGTGCTGCTGGCGTAGAGCATCCCCTCCGGATCCAGCGCGAGATGAACGCAGATATCGCTTTGCTCCACATTGGCGCAAGCCTCCGCCCGCCCATTTGAATCCAGAAAATACAGGCTGCCGTTTTTCTCGGAAAGATAGAGGGTGCCATCCCTGGCCGCCGCAAGCCCGCAGGGATTATCAAAGCCCTCCGCGAAAACCCGCGCGCTGCCATCCCGTTCAATGACATATACAACCCCGGCGCTTAGACTCGCGGCATAGATCCTTCCCCGAATATCCGCCGCAAGCGCACCGATATTACGCAATCCGCATACCAGAGAATATTTATCCCCATGTTCGGTAATGAGAAAAACCGATACCGGAGTGAACTGCCCTTCGATACCACAAAAGGGCGCCAGGATTTCATTATCGGGCGTCAATGCGGGGCTGGTAATGCTGTGCAGAGCATACGCAATGCACTGCGGAACGATAAAACGATAGGGATCGCTCGACATACCGTACTGTGTGATATGAATATCGCCTGAATAGGCGGAACGGGGAATACGGGCAAGAAGTTTCTGGGAAGAAGCCCCTTCGATCTTCGCATAGTCTCCGCACAGGAATAACGATTCATCAGTAAGCTCAAGCGGGTCAAGCCCGGTGCAGGACAAAGCAACCTCCCCGCCGGGTAATCCGATGGGGGGAACGATACTTAAAATTTCCGGTCTTGCCCGTTCTTCTTCAGGCATTTCGGGACTCCTCTTGATATTAGATGAGCCGCCTGTGCGTAAACGCCTTCGCGTCTGTAAAATCGGCAACGCAATGCCCTGCACCCTGTACAATATATTTATAAATTATCAAACCCTCCATGCCTACCGGCCCGCGGGCATGGATCTTGTTTGTGCTGATCCCTATCTCGGCACCCTTCCCGTACCGGAAACCGTCGGAGAAGCGCGTGGATGCGTTTATCATGACCGATGAGGAATCCACGCGAAGCGCAAACTCTCCGGCAGTCTCCTCATTGGCGGTGACGATGGCGTCGGTATGCCCGGAACCATGCGCATTGATAAAACGGATTGCCTCGTCAATTCCGCCAACAACGGCGATGGAGAGGATAAGATCGTTATACTCGCACTCCCAGTCCTCTTCACTTGCCGGTTCCAGCCCAGGGAAGAGCGCAACAAGCTCGCTGTCGCCGAGGAGACGCACACCGCTATTCGCGAGATCGGCGATAATCGGCGGAAGCATATCTTTGACTGCGCTTCGATCTATCAGGAGATTTTCAATCGCGTTGCAGACCGCCGGATACTGCACCTTTGCGTCATGCACAAGCGCAAGCGCAAGCCGGGGATCGGCCTCGGCATGGATATACATAGAGCATATCCCGTCTGCGTGTCCCAGTACCGGGATGCGGCTTATATCCATAATGGAGCGTACCAGCGCGTTCCCGCCGCGCGGAATAACGAGATCGATATACTGATCATATTGCAGCAGAGCCGCCACCGCCTCGCGCGAGTCCGCAAGCTGGGCGAAATTTTCGGGCAAGCCGCTCTCCACTCCGGCCTGATACAGGATATCGTACAAAACGCGATTGGAGTGCTTTGCCTCGGTACCGCCCTTGAAAATAACGCTGTTGCATGACTGTACGCACAAACCCATGATCTGGGGTACGACGTCGGGACGCGACTCGAAAATGATGGCGATGACGCCCAGGGGGCAGGAAACGCGCGTGAGGATGAGCCCGGGGGCAAGCTCGAGCTTTTCCTGGATACATCCCACGGGATCGGGCAGCGATTGGACGCTCTCCAGACCGGCAGCCATCTGCTCAATTTTTGCCGCATCGAGGCGCAAGCGTTTTACGAGACTTGGCGGGAGAGCGGCTTCAGCCTCCGCCAGGTCCCGGGCGTTTTCCGCGAGGATCCTGTCCTGATGCGCGCGCAGAGCCGCAGCCATCGCCTCCAGCGAACGCGACCGAAGAGAATGCGGTATGGCCTGCATCCCGAGGGAGGATGCACGCGCCTGGGCGGCTACCCTCTCGTAGGCATTGCTGGGCAAGGCTGCGTCCATTTCCGTTTTCCGGCAGAGATTTTGCTCCATGAGTGAATTTACACTCTTTCCGGTATCAAGCAAGCCTCTTCATGCTTAGCATTGTCCCATGGCGACCATCACCATTCTCGGGAGCGGCACCTCGGACGGAATACCGCAGATTGGGTGTACCTGCGCGGTGTGCACCTCTGATGATCCGCACGATAAGCGCCTGCGCTCAAGCGCGCTTATCCGGCATGAGGGCAAAAATGTCCTGATCGACTGCGGACCGGATTTCCGGGAACAGGCGCTGCGGTATGGCATTGACCAAATTGACGCGATACTCTGCACACACCACCATTTTGATCACATCACCGGACTGGGCGAGCTGCGCCCGCTTTCGCGCAGGCAGGAGATATCCGTGTATGCCTTGCCCGCCACGATAGAACACATCAAAACGCGCTTCGCCTACGCCTTTAACCCTGAGCAGCACGGCGGCGGGAATCCGGCGTTGCGCCTGATTCCCCTGCGCGCGCGCCAGGAGATTGAGGGGCTTACTGTGCTGACCTTTACGGTTATGCACGGGAACGTTCCCATTACGGGCTTCCGGATCGGCGGAATGGTGTATATCACCGACGCCTCGGCCATACCCGGGGAAAGCAAAGAGATTGCGCGAAAATGCCCGCTCTTGATTGTCAATGCCCTGCGCGAAAAACCGCACCCAACCCATTTTTCGATTGCGGAGGCCTGCGCTTTTGCGGCGGAGATCGAAGCGGAACGATGTTTTTTTATCCACATGGCGCATCTCGTGCGGCACGCCGATGTAAGCGAAACCCTGCCTGACCGCGTTTGGCTTGCCTACGACGGCCTCACGCTTGAATTTGATCTCCGGGATGGATTTACGGAGTGATGATTTTGCCCTCGCGCCAGATCCGCTCGAGCCCATAAAACTCGCGCGCCTCGCGCAGAAAAAGATGCACCACAAAGCCATTATAATCCAGCAAAGCCCAGGAGGTTTGCGGAGCGCGCGCGCTACGCAGGGCAATCCTGCGCGCCGCCAGCATATCCTCGATATGCGCGCGCAGGGCGTCCAGCTGTATCTGCGTTTCGGTATCGGCGATAACAAAAAAATCGGTCATCGGCGTAATGAAAGATATATCGAGGATCAGAATATTATTCGCCTGCTTTTCGTCGAGGAGCTTCGCCACACTGACGACAAGCTCCAGCGTATCCTGCATATCAGGCTTATCGTACTCGGTTTTGTTGTGCATTTCGTGTTCCCGGGATTCCTTCATCCTGTACCTCAATAAGCCATTTCAGAAGATCGTTCAAAACAATCCAGGGCGCATCCTTCGCCGGAATCATCCCCTGCCCGATAGCCAAAAGGAGCTGCCGGAGTTCTTCGGGATATGGCCTGAACGAACCGCCGAGCGCTTCCTGGCACACCGCGCAGAATGCCCCCGCAGCGGTCATGCGATCCGGAGGTCTCTCGCGGCAACCATTACAATGCACAGTATCCGGCATACGCCCCAGATGCCGCAGCGCCATGACGCGCGCGAGCGGCAGAAAAACCGGGATTGCGTCTGTATCGGCATTGACAAATCTGAGCAATTCCAGCGCGCGCGCGAAAAGCTCTGTATCCCCGCTGTCATAGCGGCAAACATACTGCACGAGCGAGAGGAATTCAAATACCGCTTCGAGTCCCTTCAGTTCTTCCTTGATTCGGGCGAAGGGCTCTATGAGTTCGGCGTCGGCAAGCGAGGCGAGCCCATCGGCGCGCGAACGGCGAATGCTGACGAGAGAGAGGCTTGCCGGCTCCAGTGCGGCGGCGAAGCGCGACCCGGGTTTGCGTACCCCATGCGCTATTCCAAGAGTATATCTTCCGTCTTCGCACAAGAGCGCGACCAGGCGATGACTTTCCCCCTGGGGGCGCGACGAGAGCGCAAGCGCGCGCAGTTTCTCATTTCTTTTGAAGCTCATGCGCTTTTGCCAAAAGTGTCAGCTGCACCCGCAGGATGCGGTTATCGCGGATGGACAGCGCGACGAGCTTATGCCCATTCCAAACCACGGATTCGCGGCGCTTGGGTACAGTCCCGAAGAGTTCAAGAAACAGACCGCCGATGGTATCCGCCTGATCCTCGGGCAGAGCTGCGCCCGTCTCGGCGTTGACGTCATGGACGCCCATGCGCGCGTCGATGCTCCAGATATTCCGCTCGGAATGGATGATGGGCTTCGCCTCCGTATCGTACTCATCGAGAATGTCGCCGACGAAAAGTTCGAGGATATCCTCAAGGGTGACGAGACCGGATACGCCGCCGTATTCATCCACAACGATAGCGATATGGACGCGCTCTTTTTGAAATTCCTTCAGAAGATCAAACACGCGCTTGGTTTCGGGTACAAAAAGCGCGGGGTGGCACATCCTGGTGAGCGGTCTCTCTTTTTTCGCGGTCTGCCCGCCTTTTACGCGCGGCGTACTCTCGAGAAAATCGCGGATGAATATAATCCCCAGAACAGAATCCTGATCCTCGCCGATGAGAGGGAGGCGCGAATGTCCGAATTTTTTTGCCTTTTCGATAGCGCTCGCAGGCCCTTCCTGAACGCCGACGCTCACCATATCGATTCGAGGTACCATGATCTCGCGCACGATGGTGTTATGCACATCCAGGACGTTCAGGAGCAGCATACGCTCGGTTTCGACAAGATCGAGTTTTTCTTCGGCGAGGAGCCGCCGGAGCTGCTCCCGTTTGACTATGGGATTGTTTTTGGCTTTAATTCCGGGCAGCAAGTGCGGCCTCCGCTTTCTGTTTCAGTTTTTGCTCAAATTCGCGCATCTCTCTGGCCATGTCGCGGCCTTTCTGGTGATCGTAACCCGCAAGGTGCGCCGCCCCATGCGCAAGCAGGGTAAGCATTTCATCATGGAACGTACTCCCGCGCGCAGCTGCCTGCTCCATCGCGCGGCTTGAACAGATAACCAGATCCCCGAAAACGGAATCCTGAAAACCCGCGCGTTCCCCCTCATGCTGCGCAAAGGTAAGCACATCGGTCACGCTGTTTTTCCCGCGCCAGGCTGCATTCAGGCTGCGCATATTCTCTTCATTACATATATATACAGACAGCTCCGCATTCGTATATCCGGCGGCTTTCAGGATGGCGCGCGCGGCTTTTTTGAGCCATGCGCGATCAACCGCAAGCGCTGTTTTGTCCATGCGAATCCCGATACGGTTCATCGCGCCGCCCCGGCGTCATTTTCATAGGCGGCGATGATCTTCCGGACGAGCGGATGCCGCACGATATCCGCTTCGCTGAAAAACACGAATTCCAGGTCGTCGATACCCCGCAGGATGGACAGCGCATGCACAAGCCCGCTTTGGGATCTATGCGGGAGATCTATCTGCGTGACGTCTCCGGTGATGATCGCCTGGGCATTTTTTCCAATCCGGGTCAGAAACATCTTCATCTGTGCGATGGTTGTATTTTGCGCCTCATCCAGAATCACGACAGCGTTATTGAGGGTTCGTCCGCGCATATAGGCAAGCGGGGAAAGTTCGATAACCCTGTTTTCAAAAAGCGCGGGATACTCATCCTGCCCGAGTATATCCATGAGCGCGTCCTGCAACGGACGCAGATAGGGATCGATCTTTTCGGAGAGATCCCCCGGCAAAAATCCGAGACTCTCCCCCGCCTCCACAACAGGCCGGACCAGAATTATGCGCGAGACCGCGCCGCGCAGCAGACTATGGAGCGCCCATGCGGCGGCCATATAGGTTTTGCCTGTACCCGCTATGCCCACCCCAAAAACGACGGCGTTTTTCCTGAGCGCGGCAAGATAGGCAAGCTGCCCGGAACCGCGCGCGCGCACAACCCTGCCCTGCCGCGTAACGGGAATGGACGCTTCAAAAAACACATCCGGCTGCATATCGGGATCGCGCCTAAGCTGCGCGAGGTAATGCCGCAGCTCTGCATCCTCAAGACGCCCGCCGGAATGTAAAACAAAACGAATCATCTTTTCCGCGAGCGGCAGGACATGGGCTGCCCCATACACCCTGAGTGTATCGGCTTTTTGCTGGAAAGAAACCCCCAGTTCGGTCTCCAGCAATCGCTGCCGCCGCTCATGCAGAACGCGCAGATCAATCCCGGGCGCATCCATAGCGATATCGATATGCCCGTTTGCCTCTTCAAATCCGGTATGCGTACTCGGTCTCCTCGCTATTCTTCCGCGATAAAATCTATGCGGTACACCGTCTCGGGGTTTGGATGGACGGCATTGTAGTCAAAGTCCCGGCTTCCGGAATTTTCCCACTGCCCTTCCTCCTCTTCTTCGCCAAGCCAATAATCCGCGAAATACATATAGATGCGTGTATTGCCCCTTTGGGTACTGAGCTCAACCATGTCGAGCATTTTCATACGCTTATCGAGTCTGTATATTTCGCCGTCCCGCGCGATGATGCGATAGAGTTCAGGCATGAAATAATATAACTGCCTGTCCTCCTCAGCTTTCGAGAGCACCGGCTTCCATCGATTCACGCGAATGCTGGCTGTTTCCGCGAGGCTCAGCTTGCGGTAGTAGCGGTTCTGCCCCTCAAAAAAATCGGTGACATACTCCGTGTAGGCGAAGGAGGCCAATCCCTCGACCATACGCCCATCCACGTAAAAGGCGCGGATCCGCCAGCGCGCCTGCCGCTTTTGGGTTTGCGCATTTGTAACAACCGTTGTGCTATTTTTACCGTCTGCTGATGCTTCTGCGGCATCATCCATAGAGTCAATAAAAGGTTCCGTCGGTTCTTTTGGCGCTCGTACGTCTTCCGCCGCATAGGCGCACAGGCAAAGCGCAAGCAAAATGAATGTCGTGCAGAATCGCATACACCCCCGCCTGATTCATCGCAAACTTCTTGACCGTGAGCAGAAAGCCTCTGTATTCTAAATATATCCCGATTTTATCGTATAAGGGCAATTCGTTTTGGCAGGAAATGCAGCAATGACCGACTATCTCGCCGTGTTGAAAGAACGCGGCTTCATTGCCCAGCTCTCCGACGAAGAGGGCATCGCCGCTTACCTCTCCGCATCGGAGAGGGCATTTTGCTACTGCGGCTTTGACCCCACGGCGGAGAGTCTGCACGTTGGGCATCTCATCCCGATCATGGCGCTTGCCTGGTTTGAGCGCTCGGGGCACCGCCCAATCGCGCTTCTCGGTACCGGCACCACCCTGATTGGGGATCCCAGCGGACGCACCGAACTTCGCCGGATGCTCAGCGCGGAGGATATCAACCGCAACGGCGATCTGATTCACAGGCAGCTCGCGCGCTATCTTCATTTTTCCGATACCGCTTCCGTCGTGGACAATAACGCGCGCTGGCTCTGCGGGCTCGAATATATACCATTCTTGCGCGAGATAGGCCGCCACTTCAGCGTCAACCGGATGCTCGCCGCCGAATGTTACAAGGCGCGCCTGGAAAACGGCCTTTCCTTCATCGAATTTAACTATATGCTCCTGCAGGCCTACGATTTTCTGCGCCTCTCCGGGGAATACGGCTGCATGATGCAGATCGGCGGCAACGATCAATGGGGCAATATCCTGGCCGGCGTGGATCTGATTCACCGCGTTGCGGATAAGCAGGCATACGCCATCACCTTCCCGCTCATCACCACCGCCTCGGGCGCAAAAATGGGCAAAACGGCCGCAGGCGCGGTCTGGCTTGATCCCGCGCGCACGAGTCCTTACGAATATTATCAGTTCTGGCGCAACACCGAGGATGCGGACGTTGGCCGTTTTTTGGCGCTCTTCACATTTTTGCCGATGGATGAAATTGCGCGGCTTGCCGCCCTCAAAGATGAGGAATGTAACGAGGCCAAAAAAATTCTCGCGTTCGAGGCGTGCGCGATCACCCATGGCCGCGAAGCCGCAGAACTCGCCGCCGACTGGAAAACGAATATGCCGACGGGTACTGTTACATCTGCGCAGCTTGCCGAAGGCTTCGCGCTCGTGGATGCGCTCGTTCTCCTGGGGGCGTGTACTTCAAAGGGGGAAGCGCGGCGGCTCATCCAGCAGGGCGGAATACAGGTGAACGACGCCCCTGTAACGGCGATTGACGCGAAACTCTCTGCGGCGGACGCGGCAGGCGGCGAGATTATCATCCGCGCAGGGAAAAAGAAATACTTTCGGATGGTTATATCCTGATGGCAAAAAAAACAGAACGCATACTCATCATCATCCCCACCTATAACGAGAGCATGAATATCCGCGAACTCGTCCCCGCCGTACTCGCCGCCGACAGGCGCATCGAGATTCTTTTTGT
Source organism: Spirochaetota bacterium (assembly GCA_031283155.1). Taxonomy (GTDB): domain Bacteria; phylum Spirochaetota; class JAGLSM01; order JAGLSM01; family JAKPMW01; genus JAKPMW01. The sequence continues at coordinate 20,026 of JAITCI010000036.1, forward strand.
GGACGACAACTCGCCCGATGGCACGGCGGCTATTATAAAATCCCTTATGAAAAAAGACAAGCGCCTGCACGTTATCGAGCGCCCCGGCAAGATGGGGCTCGGCACGGCCTATATCGCGGGTTTCCGCTTTGCGCTTGACGCCGGATACGATTTCATATTCGAAATGGACGCGGACTTTTCGCATCACCCCTCGTACCTTCCGGAGCTTATCAAAACCCTCACCGGCGAATGCGACGTGGTTGTAGGCTCCCGCTATATTCATGGAGTCAGCGTCGCGCACTGGCCAATCCGGCGCTTGCTCCTGAGCAAACTCGCCAATGTATACGCCGGCTTTTTTACCGGGGTTAAGGTCAAGGATTTAACCGCAGGGTTTGTGGGTTATGCAAAAAAAGTTCTTGAGGCGATTACCATCGAAACCGTGCGCTCAAGCGGCTACGCATTCCAAATCGAAATGAAGTACCGCTGCAAGGCACACAGCTTTGTCATTAAGGAAGTACCGATCATCTTTGCCGACCGCACCCTGGGCGAATCAAAAATCTCGCGCGGGATAGTATACGAAGCGCTCTACCGCTGCATCAGCCTCCGCTGGAGCTATCGCGTGAAAAAAAATCCGAAAACGTAATATACAACAAAATCGTCAAAACCGCGTCATCGTTCTGCGCAGAACTTTTCATTTGTTTTTTCGGAAGGTCTCCGTTTTTGGTTTTGCATATATACTTTCTGTATGCGTCCGCCCCGTTCAGCTATGTACTATGATCGCACAAAACCGTAATTATATGGATTTTTCGGTCAGATCGCTTCGCAGCGCAGCCGCCCAGGCCGCAAGCTTTCCCGCGTAGCTCAGCCGCGCGTTTGCCGGGCTTGTGGACGGCAAAATGAATTCGCGAATGTCTGCTGTTTCGGGTGTTTTAATCCATCGATGAAAAATGGTATGCGCATTTTTGCCGTTAAACGCGATTGCCAGTATACCATGCGACTGAATGAATTCCGGCAAAGCCTTGTTATATACAGGATTTCTGATATTCGAGTCCAGCGCGCCTTTGATATCGCAGCTTGCAATGACGTCCCAGAGCGCAAGATTGTGGTTGAAAAGGAGCTGCTTTTTCTGCGTGTAATCAGGATTCATAAATTCAATCCCAAAAACTTCAAAGAGTATCTTCCAGAATTTATTCTGCGGATTGCCGTAATACTCTCCCTTTGCCCTTGAAATTTGGCTTGGGAATGTACCGAGTATCAAAACTTTCGGATTGTGCGCCGCAATCGGCGGGAAAGCGTGGTACATGGCGGCTTCCAACATTAGGGACACACCCTAGTCATTGCCCAAAACATATTCCGTTTGCCGGAGGAGTCTTGCGCCCAGCATACCGCACAGAGTAAGGAACACAAGCCCCAGGACGCCCCAAAGCGCGGAATAAAAAACAAGCGCAAGCAGCATGGCATAGGCGAGCGCAAGCAGCACCATAAGGCAAGGGCGAAGCAAAACCTGAAAGAGATAGCGCTTGATGAGCGAAGGCCGCGCGGATTCAGTTTTTCGGGTATCGCCCGCGTCATGCGCAAGAATACTCATGTATTTCCGGCGAAGATAGAACAGGCAGAGCGCAAACAGAAAAGCGGTTACGAGAAGCGTGAATACAAGAGGCGATGCGGAAGCAAGAAAGGCTGCGGGAAAAACGATAACTGCCATCCCTGCAATCAGCATGACAAAAAGCATCAGACCGCGTGCAAAGCCCAGACTTGCCTGCTTTATCATTGGAATGAGGGTAAAACGCGCCTCGCGAAAAACAAGATATCCCGCAAAAGCAAACCAAACCATGGATACAACGACAGATATGCCTGCGGAAAACTCCAGTCCAAAAAATCCGACAGGCAGATTGGCGGACATTTTTCCGGCGGAAAGCAAAAACAAAAATGCGGAGACAAATAGACCCGCAAGCGCGGAAACCGCCCGCGAATACAAAACGAGTATCGCCTGCAATCCGATTCCAAGCATAAGTACCACTGCCATAATTCCAGTCCTCTGTTCCTCTGTATTTCTGCATACGCTCAGGAGTATACCATATTTTTCATGCAGCCGATATGCTATTGCTTATTTTTGTCTGTTTTCAGAATAAAACCATGGGCAGGCAACGCTGGAGTGATTTTTTTTGACTTCCATATCCGTATAATCCGGAATATAACAAGACCAAGCAGCACTAACGTACAGCCTGCTGCAGAAATGAAAAGTAATTCACTCAATCTCTCAAAAAATCGCGGCAGAAACACTCCAGCAAAAGCCTGGTACTCCCCCGCTGCGCGGCTGCTTTGGTTCAGCGCTGTCTGCACTATTTCAACAAGCTGTTTGTCAAACAGTGTTATCGGGAGAGCAATACAAAACAGAAGCGCCCCGAGTGCAGCCACAAAATTGCCTGGAAAATTTTTCTTTTTACGCATCAGTACAAACCATAGAACAGTAAAAAAGAAAGCGCTTATATAAATCAAAAATGTTTTTTTTGACAGCTCATGAAAAGAAGTAACATAGATTTTCATTTTTTCTTCCATATCCGGAGTAACGCCCAGCATAGGCAGAAGACGCATCGACACAGGGACGTACCGGCTGAAGATCCTGTTCACGGCTCTTTGCATCCTTTCCAAAAGGAAAAACGGCACCTTTTGATTAACCGCCTGATCAAGGATCCATTTTGCCTTGCCGCGTACTTCATGCAGGTTCAATACAGGATCAAAATTATTTGTATCTCCCGCAAGATATTGCACAACAAGCTCAGGGAGCGTGTTTGTAAAAGGAGCAATCAACTCGGTCTTCATAAGGTAAAAAATATTTTCATAAACTGTTTCATCATAAGCCCGTAACTGCTCAAGCCCTGAAGTTTGAATAATTATGTTGTCTATTTTTTTTTGAATCGCCGGGGCAAGCAGAAAATCCTTATATACGTTTTCGTCCAGAATGGTGTTTCGCGCCGAAAATTCGATGCAGGCAAGTACAAGCAATACGAGCGAGAAGATCGCGCACACTATGCAAAGAGCGGCTCCTGCGGCCCTCAAAAATTTATTCACAAACGTCATATTCCTCAAACCTCGCAAGAAAATTTTCCACACTGCCCAGAATCTGTTTGTCATCGCCAATGCAATGGGTGCATACCGGCAGGGAACGCATAAAAACCCTCCCGTAGGACTTTTTGGCTATGCGCGGGTCAAGCACGACAATAACGCCATAATCATCCCGTGCGCGCATAAGCCGGCCGCATCCCTGCCGAAAGCGAATAACCGCATTGGGAACCGTATACTCCCAAAATGAAGAACCCCCGGCATCTTCTATCGTCTCACATCTCGCCTGCACGAGCGGATCATCGGGAGCCTGAAACGGCAGCCGCACAATAACCACCGCTATCAAACCCTCTCCCTTAACGTCCACCCCTTCCCAGAAGGAATTGGTTCCAAAGAGAATTGCCTGCGGCATCGAACGAAAAGCATCCAAAAGCCGCATACGATCAAGATCGCCCTGCCTGAGGCAAGTGCTTTGCCATTCTTCGGAAAGAAGCGTCATCGTTTTATCATAACACTCGCAGAGCAAGTTCCATGATGTAAAAAGAAAAAATACCCTTCCCCTGGAGATCATGACAAAATCCTTTGCAAAACGCGCAAAGCGGTCTGCAAAATCCATATTCGGTTTTTCCGGAAATGTATCGTTAACGGCAAGCAGAACGCGGTTTTTATAATCAAACTCAGTTGGAAGCTGCCGGCAATGATAGCTCCCTTGCGGTAATCCCAAAAGACCGATGCGATCCAGAAAATATGAAAAATCTCCATTCCCGTTTGCAAGCGTGGCTGATGTATAGCACACTCCCGCATACCGCTCATGCACTGTGTCTGTCATGATGCGTTTGATCGAAACAGGCGTTCTGTGCAGCGATAACAGAGTTCGTCCCTTGTAGATACGCTTTTCAATCCAATAGACCATATCTGGCTGGCTTAACCGGACAAAGTCCTGCAGAAAGATCCCGAATAAAGCGATCTTCCCCGCATAATTCTCAAGCTGCATCAGACGATACTCAAAGCGGACAGATTCTTCAGAGCTGAGAACGGTACGCGGAAGCTCCGTGATCCGGCCGCAAAAATCCAGCAGTCTCTTTGCAATATCCGCAAACGATTCCTGCATGGGCGAGAAAATTGTTTTCAGTGATTCCATAAATTTCGCGTCATCCGGAATAATACGATAGCTGAAAGAAGCCTCGGAAAGCCTCTTCGAGAGAAGGCGCTCGAGACCTGCGAATGCGGATTCAGGCTTTTGGGCGGTATCAAGAACCAGCGGGATTAAATCAGCCTGTATCTCAGCGCTGGCAAGAATCCCGTTATCGCCCAGCGCTCCAAGCATGACCTCAAGCTCGGCAAGAAGTCCCGCCCCCTGCCTCTTTCGGGTAAGCAATCTGCCAAGCTGTTTCTGAATGAGCGCATAATTTAATTCCGATCCAAAACATTCCGCAGCGACTTCTTCCATGCTATGCGCCTCATCCAGAACAATACGGTCAATCGGCGGCAGGACCCCCTGAACACTGCCCTCCATCCGCATGGCGATATCGCTGAAAAACAAGGCGTGATTCGTTACGAGAACACTCGCCTCCTGCGCGCGTTTACGCGCCTTTCTGAAAAAACACTCAGCCATAAATGGACAGCCGCTTCCGGCGCAGAGATCGGCGTCGCTCACAATTTTATCCCATGTCTCATCCAAAATGCCTGAGAGTTCGCTTCGATCTCCGCCGGATGAGGACTCCATCCATTTTATCAATCCATCAAGTTCCGGAAAATTTGCCTTGGGGAAAAACTCCCCCTGGATATCGCGCGCTGCCTCATGCAGACGATATCGGCATACATAATTCGCTCTCCCTTTGACAAGAACAGATAAAAAATCCTGCCCCAGAATTTTCTTCATAAGGGGAATGTCTTTTTCAAAGAGCTGATGCTGTAAATTGATTGTATGCGTAGAGACCATTACCCTCGCTTTATTGAGGAGCGCCCAAGATATCATCGGCAAAAGATAGGCGAGCGACTTACCCGTACCTGTGGGAGCTTCAATGACCCCATGAATCCCGGCATTGCATATCTCTGTTACAAACTCCGCCATATTACTCTGGCACACGCGCGGCTCATACTGCGGAAAGAGCGCTGCCAGGGTACCTTCAGGCGCAAAACACTGCCGAATTGTCTCCATATCCAGTTCAAGAAAGGCTTCGGCAGCTGCCTCTTCCCGGCTGGCATCCGGCGTGAGTCCCGTTTTTTCTGTTTTCGGATTACTGCTTATATTTTTCTGCATGAATACAATCTATACTTTTGGTTGACTTTACTCAAGTTTCCAAATTATCTTTTTGTTTCAGTGAAACAAAGATACGAGGCTGCTCATGTCAAGAAAATGTTCTGTCTGTGGCAAGGGAATCATGGTTGGAAATTCCATCAGCCACTCGCACCGCAAGGCGCGTCGGCGTTGGCTTCCCAATATACGCAAAATCAAGATCCGCGAAGAGAATGGCACAGTCAGTACAAAGGGTATATGTACGCGCTGTCTCCGCTCCGGCAAGGTACAAAAAGCGCTTTAGACGGCACGGCTTATCTGGCTCTTGTCTTCTGATATTTTGCGTTCAGAGTAAACCGCGCGGTCTAGCTCTCGCAAGAGCGTACCTCCATGTACGCGCTCGGGACAGAACCTCCTGTTCTAGCCCTCGCAAAAGCGTACATCCCCCTACGCGCACAAGCCGGGTCCGCCTTCTCTCGCCCTCGCGCGGCCGCATGAGACCGGACGAGCGCCG
>JAITCI010000043.1 GCA_031283155.1 Spirochaetota bacterium
TTGAATCTGAAGATATATATAGAAGGCAAGGCCATTCAGAATGCGCTTGTGATCGCGCGCGAACTCTATGGTGATCCGCTTTGGGGGCCTTATCCGGCTCTGCCACGGAATAAGCTGCCTGCCTCCTGTCTCGCGCTCGCGAGCGGCTGCCAGGGCGAGGAGGGTTCGCAGATCTATACTCTGATAAAAAAGGGCTTTCTCGCGCGAAGCTGTGACGCGCTTATCCTCTCCGCGAACCCCATTCCGGGCAATGAGGGCGATTGGCGCTGTTTGCTCGATACGGCTTCGCGGGAACCCGCGCGGAGTTATTATCCGCCGCTGGCCGCAGTCCACGCGAGCGGCCATGCCTGCCGCGACGGCCTTGCGGCGGCTTTTACGCTAATCAAGCCGCGTCTGGTTCTGCCGGTGCATGGGCAGGACTACCAGCGCCGCCTCCTCGCCGATCTCGCGGCGGAGCAGGGCATCCCCTCCCGGATCCTGGCCGATCAGGAATGTCTCGATCTGGAGAATGGGGTGATCTCTGTCCAGGCGATAAGCGCGCCGGAAAAAGCTGATCGGACAGCGCTGAAGTCTGCGACTCGGGAACGCGCAGGGCTAGCGCGCGCGGGTATTGCGTTTATCGCGCTTATGTGTGATCCCGACGCGCGTCGTGTACACGCGCGGATATCGCTTCGCGGTTTTTTCAAAAACGATCTCCAGGAGCAATTTATTCAGGAGACCTGCGCATCGCTCGAGGCGGATGTGCTCGAATTATGGACGGAGGGTATTTTCGGGCATACGGCCATCCGAAAGCGTATCCACGAGCAGGCGCATACGCGCTTTGTGCATACTTTTGCGGACTGTCCGATGCTCTCCGTTCTTTATTTTGATCTCGCAAATCCTTCCTAAGCCATTATCTGGAGCCAACCGATAATAGGGGCAGAGGCTCATTTTTTGGAGGGCGTATGTCGGGAAAGACGCGCAGAGCGTTTGGGGCGCTGTTTGAAGGCGGGCTTGTGTTCGCGCTTCTTCTCCTGCTCGCGCATAATTCCCTGCTGCCTAAGTTTCTTCCGGAGCGGGCAAGCCATGCCATGCGATGCGTGAGCGATTCTGTTTTTGGAGCGCATGAGAACACCGAAGATATTGGGATCCGTCTTGCCTGGGAATATCGTGACGCCGAAGCCCGCCGTACCCTGCGGCTTTTCTGCGAGCGCATTCTGAATTACTTCACCCGCACAGCCGCTTACGCACGCGCTCTCGCGAGTCATCCGAGCGCGCAGGAATTCTTTCGGAGACCTGCCGATATGGGCGCGCGTGCCCGTGTTGAGAATTTCATTCAGCGCGCAGGATTATTCCGTGAGGATATCGATGAGATCATTATAGGCCGGGCCGGCGATGTGTATACGAGAAGCGAGAAACGTGTTGTACTTCCCTTCCCGGGGGAGGCTATCGGAGCCTTCATCGGTTTTTCAGGCGGGCATAACAAGGTGGCGATGTTTCTCCTTCCCGGTCCGCGTTTCCTTCTTCTTGTTCCGGTAAAGGAGCAGGAATATCTGGCCGTCATCCTGAATGCCAATATGCTCCGCGCGTTCCTGAATGGATATCCGCAGCAGGGTACGATTGGGGTGTATCTGGTGTGCGGCGACGACAGGAAAAACTGGATATCCTCAAATGGAGAGGATGGCATAGTCAGGCGTCTGCGCGCCGGAGATGCGGTTCTCGCGGATTATGCGAAGGATGGTTTTATTGAATTTACGGAAGAGCAATTTCGGAATATTTCTCTTCCTGTGCGCTTTCCCGCAAGCGCAGACGATATGATCCTGGGTGTTCTGGAAGAGCCGCCTGAAGCCGGTTGGTATGTCCTCCTTGTTCGTGATTGTCTGATCTTTTTAATTTTCGTCTGGATGGTTTACTGGATTGTCCGGCGGCTTTGCTGCGAGGTCTGTATTATATGGCGAAACAAAAGACATACCCGGATGCTTCTTGATCGTACCCTTGCCGAATCGCAGGATAATTTTGAAAAACTCATTGCCAGTTCGAGGCAGCTTGCGCGTCAGGCAAAGCTGATAAAGCATCAGGAAAAAAAAGGATCACTTCCGGTTATGGATGATGCGCATTTGCAATCCAATCTTCTGATAAGCGCGGAACCTGATCTTGCATACCTGCGGCGCCTGATATCGGGCGCATCAAAACCTGAAACACAAAACGTGTCCGGCAGCGATACCAAAACGGGTTTTTCCGGGAGGAATGGATGCGCATAAGAAGCGTTTTTCCGATCTCGCTTGTTTTGTTTTTGATTTGTATTTCCGGCGCGGCGCTCTTTGCGGATGAGGGCATTGCCTATATGCCTTCAGATACCGTATGCGCGATTCCCGATCCCTTTGACGCAGACGAGTTTCAGAATACAAGAATTATAGTTCCCCTTTCCTGGCGCGAGGTCATAGTGGAGGTGTACAGCGAAAGCGCCTCCTTTCTTGTCAGGCTTAAAGAGGAGGAGGCAGAACCCGGCGAGTATCTCTGGCGCTGGAACGGCTGCGACGACGAGGGAAGGGTACTTTCTCCCGGAGTGTATTTTTTGCGTGTGCGGTATATAATCGGAGAAAATATGGAAAACTGTGTTTTTCCGCTTAGGTTATTGCGCAGCGCCTCCTCCTCCAGGTTTCATAAATCGGAGTAAAATACCGATACTGTTAAAGGTGTATCGCGGGGTGAAAAGTATGGCATTCTGCATTCTATCAGGATATACTGGCGGGCAGTGAAGAAAAAAAACAATTCGGTGGATGTGCTGTGAAAAAATATATCCTGCATTTATTGTTCCTTGTCATCATCGCAGCCGCTTTCTTTTTTATTTATTTCAGCGCGAGTACCGGAAATCTTCCGTTTGAGGATACCCGCGAAACGGAACTCAGGGCGGGGTTGTCCGGCGCTGTCGCCGCGTTTGAGGATGAGGCGAAAGCTGTGCTTCTGGGGCTCCGTACACTTGCGCAGGATGAAGCGATCCGCCTTGTTTTCGGAATGGGTGTGGATAAGCAGGATGCTTCGGATCAGGGGCGCGCGGTTCTCAGACAGTTTGCGGAAGCCTGGCCGCAAATACGCTCGCTGTGTGTATTCGATACAAATAACCGGATTGTGCTTGATATGCAGGAGGCTTCTCCCGATGAAGCCCCGGATGCAAACGATGCGCTCGTTTTTGACAAGCTGTCCGATGGCTTCGAATTTCTTGAAGACGGACGGGCGCAGACTGCGGTGCGCTTGACCGGGGATATCGGTTTTCTGTATGCTGTGTTCAATCCATCCTTCATTACGCGCTTTTTCGATGCGGAAAAGGAGGAGCGCTCTGCCGTTTGCGCGCGCGATGGGGTTCTCTTTGTGGCAAAGGAAGGAACTCTGCCTGTTGGGGATACGCTCCCGGAACTTGCGGTTTCTCTGCTCGGCGCTGACGTTTCCATGCCGCTTGCCTTTGGCGGGAAGATATATGCGCAGATCCAATCAGACATAAGCAGGCAGCGTATTGCGCTTCAGGCAGGGTATTCACCGCATGAGCTTCCGGCTTTTGCCATCCAACTGCTTGTGATCACAGCTCTGGTATTTCTTGCTCTGTTGCTGCTTTTGGTATTGCGTATGTTTCATTACCAGGATACGGCGTCGACAAGGCGAAAGCTTGATCGCAATGCCGAACTCTCCGAAGAGGCGCGGGTAAGCGCGGAGGAGATCATTCAGGCTGCGGATTTACTCTACAGTCAAGCGGAGTATTCGGCTCTCGATGATTCCAGTATAGCAAAGGGCGTTCCATCGCTTGAGGAAATGCCTACCCTGCAAACCATCCTCTCGCGTTCTGAATCCAGCATACCCAAGCGGTATAACCCTGATCTGGATCGCGCAATTCATGCCGTCACGGATACCCATAACGCGCCCTTAAGCGACTTACCCCGGCCAGAAACGGCGGAGCCGCATGATATCGCGTGGTATTGGTCAAAAATCATACCCATGCTGCATTCCGCAAGCGGGCTCCTGCTTTTATGCGATGACGGCGAAGGGGCATTTGCCGCGCGATATGTGCATGGATTTACCTCAGCGCAGCTGGAGGGATGCTATATTTCCCGATCCGATAAATTGTACCAGCAATTTGCCGCGAAACAAAAAATCCTGTATATCAAAGAGGCGGCGCTGCAAAACCGTACCCTGCGGAGTTTTTTCCCGGGGATTCCGGCCTCTTCCGTCGATCAGATGGTCATCCTTCCGGTGACGCAAAATAGTGAGGTCATAGCTCTGCTCGTGATTACGCAGGCGACAGGAGCAGGCTTTTTTGACCAAACCGGGCTGCAGGAGATCCATAATTTCTCAATGCTTTGAAATGACTGATCAGCACTGGATGGCGGAAGCCATTGCCGCCGCCGGGACTGCCCTGGGAAGCACCTGGCCGAATCCGGCTGTCGGTGCCGTTCTTGTCAAAAATGATCAGCTCATTGCGCGCGGCGCGACGCAAGCCGCGGGCGGTAATCACGCGGAGATTGAGTGCATTAGGCAGGCGGGCGAGGCTGCGCGTGGCGCGAGTTTGTATGCCACGATGGAACCCTGCTGCCATTACGGGAAGACCCCGCCATGCACCGACGCGATCATCCGCGCCGGGATTACGCGCGTTGTGTATGCTCTCTCCGATCCGAATCCGCTGGTGGCAGGCAAGGGTGAAGCCGCCCTGCTTGCTGCCGGAATTGAGACGGAACGCGGGGTAATGGCGGACGAGGCGCTTCCGGGCTTGCGTGAATTTTTTCATTTCATGCGAACCGGACGCCCATTTATCACCGTCAAATATGCCATAACGCTGGATGGCCGCCTTTCTCTCGACAGCGGAGACGCGCATTGGATCAGCGGGGAGGAGTCGCGCGCCCATGCGCAGCTCTTGCGGAAGCGCACCCATGCGATCCTGAGTGGAGGGCAAACGATCCGCCATGATGATCCGCGTCTGGATTGCCGAATCGCGGGAGAAGAATTTCAGCCGATACGTATTATTGTCACCGAGCAGGGTTTTTCTCCGGATGCGCGGCTCTTTGATCATGGCGGATCGGTTTTGCTTGTGACAAGCGACGCCGCCTGCCGCAGCATCCCGCCCGCATTGCTCCAAAAAACAGAAACGATTGCGCTTCCGGAACTCACGATGGGCGCGATCATGCAGGCGCTCGCCGCTCGCGGGATTGTTTCCATCGTTACGGAGGCGGGGCCGAGGCTGCTCACCCAGCTCATCGCCGCAAGGTTCTGCGATCAGGTTATAACCTATATCGCCCCGGTTCTGGCCGGCGGGAATGCGCTCAGGTCAATCGGCGATATTGGTACGGAGCGAATGCTCTCCGCGCCCCGCCTGCGCGGCGAATGGAAGAGCTACGGCGGAGATATTTGCTTCCAGGGCGAGCCTGTCTGGTAAAGCCGTTTTTGCCGATTTTTCGCAAAAAAGCATTGACAGCAAGACCTGCGCGGTGTATACTTTATGCCTAGTTTCTGCGGAAACGGAAATTGAAGGTTCGCGATCATTTGTGGTCGTTTTTGATACAGGAAAAAGTGCTGCAAGGAGTTTTCGAAGAGTGACGCAATGAATACCTGGAATTTTCGGGTCTGTTCCCGGAATTTTCGGATACTCCCTGAGCACTGGTTGCCCGAATAGGCGCGTATTGGTTTTTCCTATTTCCCCCTTCTTTTTCCGCATAACCGCAGTGTGCTGTCGGAGCGGGTATGTGCGGCATCATCGGATATCTGGGCGATAAAAACGCCAAAACGGTGCTCATTGAGGGTTTGCGCGCCCTTGAATACCGCGGCTATGACTCTGCGGGACTCGCGGTTTTTGACCGTGCGGGCGAGGTATTCATTCGCAAAACCGAAGGCAAGGTCAAGGATCTCGAGAGGTACTCCGCATCGCTCTCTGCGGAATATTCGTCGGGCATAGCGCATACAAGGTGGGCGACGCACGGCGAGGCCACCGGTATAAACGCGCATCCCCACACCTCCTCCGATGGCCGCGTCATCCTTATCCATAATGGCATTATCGAAAATTATATGCCGCTTAAAAAAAAGCTCGAGTCCGAGGGAGCGCGCTTCCAGTCCGAGACGGACACCGAGGTGATCGCGGAACTGATATCCAAATTTTACGAGTCCGGGCGGCTGATCGAGGCGGTGGCGAGCGCACTCGCGAACGTACAGGGAAGCTATGGGCTTGCGGTCATGGCGCGCGATATGCCGGGAACCATAGTCGGCGCGCGCAATGGGTCGCCCCTTGTCGTCGGTATCGGGGATTCCTGCCTCTCGATTGCCTCCGACCGCAATGCCCTGCCCGCCTGTGCGCGCAGGATATTCTATCTCGACGACGGCGAGTTGGTACACCTCGGCGCGGAAGGATACCGCACGATTTCGCTCGCAAATGTGGAGACCACAAAAGAGGTCGAGGATTTTCACCGCGAGATCCAGCATTCCGATCGCGCGGGCTATCCCCATTATATGCTCAAGGAGATATTTGAGCAGCCTGGTACCATAGCGGATTGCTACCGCGGGCGCATTCTTCCGCAGGAGGGGCTCGCGCGTCTTGGGGGGCTTGATCCACTGGACGAGCGTCTCCATGACTTCCGGCGCATCATCATCACCGCCTGCGGCACCTCGTGGCATGCCGCGCTCGTTGGGGAATATCTGATTGAGGAATTGGCGGGCATTGCGGTTGAGGTGGAATATGCCTCCGAATTCCGGTACCGGAATCCGATCATCGACGCGCATACCCTCGTACTGGTGATCTCACAGTCGGGCGAGACGGCGGATACCCTGGCGGCGCTCCGCGAGGCAAAGATGCGCGGCGCTGCGGTGGCCGGCATCGTGAATGCCACGGGAAGCACCATCGCGCGGGAGGCGGGCTGCGGCATCTATGTTCACGCGGGGCTTGAAAAGAGCGTCGCCTCCACCAAGGCGTTCACCTCGCAGGTTATCGCTCTCTTTCTGTTTGCGCTCCGCCTTGCGCGCATGACAAAGCTCTCGAGCGATCAGGGCATACGCTATCTTGCGGAACTCGTCTCGCTGCCGCGCAAAATTGAAAATATTCTGAACCGCGCCGAAGAGATCCGCGCGATTGCCGGGGTGTTCCGGGGCAAAAGCAACTGTCTGTATCTTGGACGCGGAATTCAGTTCCCGGTCGCGCTCGAGGGGGCGCTCAAACTCAAGGAAGTATCCTACATACACGCGGAAGGATATCCCGCCGCCGAAATGAAGCATGGCCCGATTGCGCTGATTGAGCCCGATATGCCTGTGGTGGTGGTGGCGTCCAGGTGCGGGGTATATGAAAAAGTCATATCCAATATAGAAGAGATTCGGGCGCGCAGGGGAATGGTTATCGCGATTACCACCGAGGGGAATGAGGGTATACGGCGGCATGTGGATCATGTGTTTTATATTCCTGAAATCGACGAAGCGCTCTCGCCCATCCTGACGGTCATCCCCCTGCAGCTCCTCGCGTATTATATCGCGGTGGCCAAGGGGCATGATCCCGATATGCCCAGGAATCTCGCCAAGAGCGTGACGGTAGAGTGAATAGAGGTTGTGTTTTGAGATGGATAAATTGAAGAGGGGATTGCCATGGATACTGGAATATGGATCATCATTGTTATTGCGGTGTTCGCCGGCGGATATCTGCTGCGAATGTTTCTTGCGCACCTTGCCTTAACCCGCGCGGAGCAAAGGGCAAAACAGGTAATCGAGGAAGCGAAGAAGGACGCCGAGGCCACGCGGCGCGAGGGGATCATCGAAACCAAGGACGCTATCCTGAAGGAGCGCAACAAATTTGACAACGAGACGCGCGAGCGGCGGAATGAGATCAAACGTCTTGAGGATCGCATCCTCTCGAAAGAGGAGAATCTGGATCGCCGCCTTCTGGGTCTTGAAAAGCGCGAAAAAACAGTGCAGCAGCGCGAGCAGGCCGCCGAGGAAAAGATTTCCCAGCTTGAGGATGAGCGCGCCAAGGTGCAGAAAACCCTTGAGGTCATGTCCGGAATGACGGTGGAGCAGGCGCGCGAGATGCTGATCAACGATCTCCGCGAGGAGGCCAGACTCGAGGGCGGGAAATACGTCAACAAAATTGAGAGCGAAGCCCGCCAGAATGCCGAAAAAAAAGCGCGCGAGATCATCATCACGGCGGTGCAGCATTGCGTTCCCGAACTTGTGGGCGAGGCTACCGTGAGTTCGGTTAGTCTGCCCAGCGACGAAATGAAGGGGCGTATCATCGGGCGTGAGGGGCGGAATATCCGCGTACTCGAAGTACTCACCGGCGTGGATATCATCATCGACGATACGCCCGAGGCGGTGGTACTCTCCTGTTTTAATCCCATCAACCGCGAGATCGCGCGGCTTTCGCTTGAGCGGCTTATCACCGACGGGCGTATTCATCCGGCCATGATCGAAGAGGTAGTCACCAAGGTGCGGCGCGATGTGGACAAGGTGATCATCGAGGAAGGGGAGCGTACCATTTTTGATCTGGGTTTGCACAGTATGCACCCCGAGCTGGTCAAGGCGATTGGACGCCTCAAGTACCGCACGAGCTATGGGCAGAACATCCTGAACCACTCGCGCGCGGTCGCAAATATCAGCGGGATGCTCGCGGGCGAGGTGGGCGCGGATGTGCAAAAGGCCATCCGCGGCGGGATGCTGCATGACATCGGCAAGGGAACCGAGATTGAGGGCGGCGGCGGCCATGCCCTGATTGGCGCGGATCTCGCGCGTATGTACGGCGAAGACGACGATATCGTCAACATAATCGCCTCGCATCACGGCGATAAGGAAGCAACCTGCCTGGAGGCGGTTCTGGTTACGGCAGCCGACGCGATCAGCGCCGCGCGTCCGGGAGCGCGCAAGGAGAGCCTTGAGGGCTATATCAAGCGGCTTGAGAATCTCGAGAAGATCGCGAACGATTTCAAGGGCGTCGAAAAATCCTTCGCGATTCAGGCAGGCCGCGAATTGCGCGTTATGGTGCATAACGAATTGGTGGATGATGAGGCGGCGCGGCAGCTTGCGCGCGACATCGCGAAAAGGATCGAGCGCGAGATCAAGCATCCCGGCGTGATTAAAATTACGGTTATACGCGAGACGCGCATCATTGAGCATGCGTACTGACGGCATGAAGGTTATCGCTATTGGAGACGTGGTTGGGAAACCCGGTCGGCATGCGCTGATGACCGTGCTGCCCGAGATGGTTCGTGAACATTCGCCCGCGATCATCATCGCAAACGGCGAGAATGCCGCAGGCGGATTGGGTATCACGGGGCGGATCGCGAACACCTTCTTTGCCTGGGGCGTGGACGTTATCACCACCGGGAATCACGTCTGGCGGCATACCGATATTTTCCGCTATCTCGATGATGAGCCGCGCATACTCCGCCCGCTGAATTATCCGAGCGGCGCGCCCGGAAAGGGCAGCAGAATTTTTGAGAAACACGGGATCAAATTCGGGGTGATCAATATCCTTGGGCGCGTTTTTATGGACGCGCTGGATTGCCCCTTCATGGCGGCCTCGCGCGCGGTATCGGAGCTTAGGCGAGAAGGTGCCGCAATCATTCTTGTCGATTTTCACGCGGAGGCGACCTCGGAAAAGGCGGCGCTTGCCCATTACCTTGATGGCATGGTCTCCTGCGTATTCGGAACGCACACCCACGTGCAGACCAGCGACGCGCGCGTATTGCCCGGCGGGACGGGATTCATCACCGATCTCGGCATGACCGGACCAATCGATTCCGTCATCGGAATTGTAAAAGAAAAAGCGATCAGGAAATTTATCAGCGGTATCCCCGGCAAATTCGATCTGGCCGAGTCGGACGCCGAAATAAATTACGCCATTGCCGAGGTTGATCCGCGCACCGGACAAACGCTTTCGATCAGGGCGGAGCGCAGAAAGGTTGCCATCGATGCCGAATATCAGGCAGATTCTTTCGGCCAAAACGACTGAGATTGACGCCTGGCTTCATGCCTATTTTGCGAAACTCGGAAATACAAATGGGTATCCCCGCGCGCTTCTCCTGGCGGCGGAGTATTCGCTCTTTTCCGGCGGAAAACGCATTCGCCCCGCGCTCGCTCTCCTGGTGAATGAGGCCTACGGTGCCGAACCTGCGCGCGCGCTTCCGATTGCCGCCGCGCTTGAGATGATACATACCTACTCCTGCATTCATGACGATCTCCCCGCCATGGATAATGATGATTTCCGGCGCGGCAGGCCAAGCTGCCACCGCCAATATAATGAGGCAACCGCGATTCTTGCCGGTGACGCCCTTCTTACGGAAGCCTTCGCCGCGCTTGCGCTTGTGCCGGATCGTGAGTATCTTCCCGAACTCGTGCGGCTTCTTGCCGAAGCGGCCGGCTTTCAGGGGATGGTGGCAGGACAGACTGCGGATATCGCGGCGGAAGGCGGAGAGGCGGAGCTTGCTTTCATCCACGCGCATAAAACAGGGGCGCTGCTTACCGCATCGGTTCTGCTTCCCGCGATCATACATAATCCGCCCGCAAGCGATCTTGCATCGATCAGAAAATTCGGCGAGAGCCTTGGGCTTGCCTTCCAGATCGTGGACGATATTCTGAATGAGACCGCCGATGCGGAAATTCTCGGAAAGCCGACGGGGACGGATCGCGAGGCGGGCAAGCTCACCTGGGTGACGCTTCATGGACTCGACCGCGCGCGTCAAATGGCGAAGACCGAGATTGATAACGCAAAAAGCGCCATCGAATTTCTGGGAACAGCCGGCGCGTCATTGAGGCTGCTCGCGGACTATGTGCTTCTGCGTGATCGCTAGTACACGGATGTTCTGCACCGATACTGTCCGTCGCGATAGCGACGATACAATCCATCTTTGCAGTCACGCCCGTAGGGCGTTGCGCGTACACGCGAAGCGCGCAAGGCGAGGAGGTACGCTCTTGCGAGGGCTAAGGAGCGCAAATAGTGGGCAAGCGCCGGATCGATGTGGTTTTGGTGGAGCGCGGTTTTTTTGAGACCCGCGAACAGGCGCAGCGCGCGCTTCTGGCGGGGGAGGTTCTTGTCGGAACCAGGCGCGTCACGAAGCGCGCTGAACTGCTCTCCGCCGACGATGAGGACGCTATCGTCATTGCCGGGCGCGATCACGCGGTTTCGCGGGGATATTATAAATTACAAAAGGCTTTTCTGGACTTTGCGCTGGAGGCGGACGGACGCGCGGCGCTGGACGTGGGCGCTTCCACGGGAGGCTTTACGCAATACCTTCTGGAGCGCGGCGCACACCCGGTCTATGCCGTTGACTGCGGGACAAACCAGCTTGTGTATTCCCTGCGGCGGGACGCGCGCGTCATTGTCCTCGAAAAAACGAATGCGCGTTTTCTTACGTATGATGCTCTCGCGCGCGCCTGGAACGAAGATCTGCGCGCGGCAAAGGGCGCGCTGGGCGGCGAAATTTGCGGAACCCGCGATATCGGCGATAGCTCTACGTCCAGACGCGAAACCTCGCCCGCGTCGAATGGCGAAACCATCGAGCCGCAAATTCCGCTGCCCGATTTAGCGGTGATGGACGTATCCTTTATCTCCGCGACCCTGATTCTGCCGCAGCTTGTCCGCGAATTCCCTTTGCGCGAGATTGCGCTTCTCGTTAAGCCGCAGTTTGAGGCGGGCAGGGAAGATGTTGCGAAAGGCGGGATAGTCCGCGAGGCTTCGGTACACCGGCGTGTGCTTGCGCGTATCGCGGCCTTTGCCCGCGAGCTGGATTTTCCGGTGCGCGCGCTTACGTATTCGCCGATTCGGGGTGCCGAAGGAAATATTGAGTTTCTTTCCTTGCTCTGCAGGAATAGTCCTTTGCCCGTGATCGATGAGGACGCGATTGCGAAGATTGTGGCCGAGGCGCATGAACATCTCTGAAATTTGAAGGCGCTATGCGTATTCGAATCACCATTGCCTATGATGGCCGCCGTTTCGCGGGCTGGCAGATCCAGCCGGGGAAGCGTACGGTGCAGGAAGAATTGAACCGCGCGCTTTCGGAACTCTATGCCGCTCCGGTGTATGTCACCGGCGCGGGGCGCACCGACAGCGGCGTCCACGCGCGCGGGCAGGTCGCGCATTTCGATGTTGCAAGTCCCCGCGTTCCTGTTCATCGGCTTGTCCGCGCGGCGCGGCATTTTCTCCCGCAGGATATCGCGATACGCGCGGCCTCGGAAGCCGCAAGTGATTTTCATGCCTGCTTCTCCACCCTCGCGCGCCGATATATCTACTCGTATGTGATCGATGAGATATTCCCTTTTGAGCAGGGGATCGCGGCGCTCTGGCCGCATAGCGGGCGGCCTGATCATGCGCGCATCCTCGAAATTCTCGCGCCGCTTGCGGGGGAGCATGATTTTACGAGCTTCTCGCTGAAGGACTGCTCGGCCAAAACGCGAGTACGTTCGCTGCAGCCCGTTACCGTAGCGGATACCGAGCGGGGCTTTCGCCTGGATTTTACGGCGGACGGATTTTTGCGGCGCATGATCCGCATGATCCTTGGGCAGCTCGAGGCAAGCTATCCACATCCGGACGCAGCGCTGGAGATGCAGAGAATTCTCGATGCGCGCGATAACGCGCTCTGCGCGCCTGCGGCGTCCCCTGCCGGTCTGTATCTTGAGGAGATCATCTATCCGGAGATATACGCGCGCGAGGCATAGCGGAGTTGTATATTATTGAAGAGTTCATTTTCGCCTGGAGACAAATATGAAAAGCGTATTGGGTGTGAATATTGATCACGTCGCGACATTGCGCGAGGCGAGAAAGGGCGCTATGCCCGAGGTCATCGCGGCGGCTGTGATCGCCGAACAGGAGGGCGGGCATGGCATTACCGTACACCTCAGGCAGGATCGCCGCCACATTCAGGACAGGGATTTGCGTCTTCTGAAATCCGTTGTGCATTCAAAGCTTAACCTCGAGATGTCGCTCTCCGAGGAGATAACCGCCATAGCGCTGGATATTGTTCCGGATCAGGCGACGCTCGTGCCGGAGAATCGCGAGGAAGTGACCACCGAGGGGGGGCTCGACGTGCATGGGCAAATCGAGCGGACGCGCGAGGTCAGCCGGCGGCTTGCGGCGCGCGGCGTTATTGTCTCGCACTTCATCGACCCTGAGCCTAAGCAGATTGAGGCGGCGAAGGAGGCCGGCGCGGCATATATCGAACTCCACACGGGCGCCTACGCGAATGCGCGCTGGGCGAATAAAGCGCATGAATATACAAAACTGGTGGAGGGCGCGCGCTTTGCTGCCGGGCTTGGGCTCGGCGTTAACGCCGGGCATGGCCTCGACTATCTGAATGTGCAGCCTATCGCCGCCATCCCCGAGGTGGAGGAGCTGAATATCGGTCATGCCATTATTGCGCGCGCGATTTTTTGCGGCCTGGCAGGGGCTGTGCGCGAGATGGCGCTCCTGATCGCGGGTGCGGGCGAGAGCCGCGACTGGCCCTGGAAATTGTAGGCGAAAGCAGGATGTTTTGCGAAGCGTGCAGCCTCGAAAGTCTCATCTGCCGGCGGCGGTGGAAATTGCCACGCCGGTTTTGGACGCCATGGAGGGATGCGGACGATGGGAAAACCAGCGATACCCCAGATGATCAGGAAAATTTTTCATCGCGCCGGATATCCCCATGCAATAGACGGGCGAATCTACAATTACAATACCCGATATTTCAATGGAAGAGATCATCGGATGTACGCGCGCGTAATGCGGGCACAAAACAGGCGCAGCAGCCAATGCAGGACGGAAAATCCGCCGCCGTAAATTCACTGACACTTGTGTCCGGTTTGATTCGCTGTATTTCGTCCAGCAGCATGGCGATGGCATGGGTACTCCCGCTGCTTTTGCTGTGGATTGCGGTGATTTTCATGCGTATACCTCTGCAGGGGGAGCGCTGGAAGTAAATATATATAATTTTGCTTGCGCATCGCGGAATTGAAGGCATATGCTCCCATCCCGCTTTGTGTGCTACGCAGGTCGCAGGCGAGGGGATTAAGAACGGCTTCGGCTCGAGTCTTTTTTTCGGAATGGACGCGATTCCGGGAGTCTTTGCGTATATGTTGGATGGCAGTACCCCGCGCGCTTCCGAAGCAGGAGTACGTGCTTCGGAAAAGGATGGCGTGTACAGCGCGGGACACGCCGCTGAACCTGCGGATTGCTGCCTTATCCTCTCTTATTGCGTGTTTTGCGTGTATATGCCTGGCCTCGCGGTTCAATGTATGTAACAACAATTACATCCATATCGCGGATATAGATCACCCTGAAATCTTTTACTTTCAGTCTCCAGGCATTTTCGGTTCCTATATATGGCCTTATATCTCCTTTGGGTGGATTTTCTGAAAGTCCATCGAAAGCCGCTTGTATCCTGTTGCGGGCTGTAGCAGGAAGTCTGTCAAGATACTTCTGCGCGTTGTGGTGCAGCTTTATTTGCATATTTTCCTCATGGCATCAACTGCGGATTACTTCCGGGTTCTTTTTTTCGCGGGAACATACGTAACGAAACTATCCGGGTCTTTTTTGTATTCTTTGAAAATCTCTCTTGCCTTTGCGGTTTCTTCCGGGCTTGCTTGTTCTATTGTGTACAGAGGTTCTTCGTCATCGGCAAGGTGCGATAAAAGCGGCTTCAAAGCGGCGAGCCTGCGCTCCGGCATGGAATCAATGTATTCATGAAGTTTTTTTCTGAGTGCGGCAGTTGTCATTTTTTATCCTCTCTTCCTGGCTTGTATTGTCCTTTTTGTTCTTAATTATAGTATACAACAGTTATTGCTTGTATACTCTGCGCCCAAATTTTCCGCTGAACGAGGTGAACGTATATTTTATGTCTCTATTCGGGCGAAGCCCAGAGCATTGGTCTTCCGAGGATCAAAATTCGCCGCCTTACTTCATCCCCGTTCTTGCGAGCCGAGGATCAAGCGCGTCGCGCAGAGCCTCGCCCACCATATTATAGCCGGTGACGGTAATAAAAATCGCGAGCCCGGGGAATACCGTAAGCCATAGGCGCGAAGGATATTCGCGCGCGAGGGAGAGAATCTGCCCCCACGACGGATCGGGCGGCTGCACCCCAAACCCGAGAAACGAGAGCGCGGTTTCGGTGAGGATGGAACCCGCAATCCCGAAGGAGATGGACACAAGCACCGGCGCGAGCGCGTTCGGGAGTACGTGCCGCCACAGGATACGCAGATCGGGCAAGCCGCCGGCCCGCGCGGCCTTCACGTAGTCCATTTCGCGCACCTTCAGTATCTCGCCGCGCACGAGCCGCGCGACGCCTGTCCAGCCGGTAATGCCAATTACGATCATGATGTTGTAGATCGAGGGCGGCAGGAACGCGAGTACGGTTAAAATCAGGAAGAGCAGCGGGAAGCAGATCACAATCTCAATCAAACGCGAAATTACCATATCCGTTGTTCCGCCAAAATAGCCCGCGAGGCTCCCGAGGGCTATCCCGATGACGGCCGCGATGCCCATAGCTACAATACCCACCGACAGGGCGACCTGTGTGCCGTGAATGATGCGCGAAAGGACGTCATACCCCAGATTGTCCGTGCCGAGGATATGCCCCTTCTCGCCGGGAGGCAGAAGCACCTCGTCGAGCCAAATCTTTGTGGGATGAAAGGGGACGAGCGGCATGATGATTTTTTCGTATTCCTTTTGCGCGATCCAGGTGCGCCACTCCATGCCGTCCGGCGGGAGGCCGGGGGCGGACTTGAATATCGGGAAATAGGATGTACCCTGTACGCGCACATAGATCGGCGTATCGTTTGCGATACAGGGCGCGAGGATCGCAACCAGGAAAAAAAAGCCGACCAGCGTTACGCCGAATTTTCCGTTTGGCTTGGACAAAAATCGGGCAAGTCCCGGTCTCATTGTATCTCCTCAAAGCTGATGCGCGGATCCACAAGCGCGTATACGATATCCGCAATCAATACGCCCGCGAGGGTCAGCGCCGCCGAAAGCACCGAAAGCCCCATGATGGTGGTATAGTCGCGGTAGAGGACGCTCTCAAAAAAAAGCTGTCCGATTCCAGGCAGGCTGAAAATCCGTTCGATGATAACGCTGCCGGAGATGAGCGTCGGGATGAGGCTGCCCACGAGCGTAATAATGGGAAGAAGCGCGTTACGGAGCGCGTGGTTATATAATATCCGCCGCCGCGAAATCCCGCGCGCGCGCGCCGCGAGGATATAATCCTGCCGCAGCACCTCGAGCATGGAACTGCGCGTGAGTTTGGCGAGAAAGGCGATGCTTCCGTAGGTAAGGCAGATGACGGGCAGCACCGAATGTGAGACGATGCTGCCAATCTTTCCGAAAAAGCCGAGTTCGTCAAAATCGTCCGCGAGGATCCCGGCGACCGGAAAGAGATCGAGTTCCACCCCGAGCCAGTTCAGCAGGAGCAGCGCTATCCATGGCACGGGCAGGGAATAGAGGATGAACGCGAGCCCGCCCGAGTAACGATCAAAGGCCTGCCCTTGCTGCCGCGCCGCCTGCGCGCCGAGCGGGATCGCGATCAGGAATGCGAGAAACAGCGAAAGGACATTGAGCCAGATGGTCAGCGGCAGGCGCTCGCCGATCTTGTCGATGACCGGACGATTATCGATGAAGGAATTTCCGAAATTCAGCGTGGCGATTCTGCCAAGCCACGAGAGGTATTGCACATAGACAGGCTCGTCGAGTTTATACATATGCCGCATCGCCTCAAGATGCGCCTTCGCGCCCGCGCCCTTATTCGCGAGCGCCCCGCCGTATTGCATGGTGACGGGATCCCCGGGCGCCATTTGCATGACCACAAAGGTGACGATGGTAATCCCGAACAGGGTGGGAACGGCAATCGCGAGGCGGCGCAGGAGGTACGCGAACATGGCTCAATCCGGTACTGCCGCGCGCCAGCCAATCAGTCCGGGCCAGGAAGAATAAACGCCGCGCACCGAAGTTTGCACTCCCTGGACGCGCGTATCGTAGAGCGAAAGATTTTCGTTCGCGATCAGGAAGGTGTAGGGCTGATCCTCGTGGATGATGCGGTGAATGCGGTGCGCGATCCGGACGCGCTCGGGCATATCAAAGGTCGCGCGCGCTCTTTCGAGCAGGAGGTCGAGTTCGGGATTGGCGTAGCCGATGTGGTTCAGCCCATCGTCCTGCATGGAGGAATGCCAGAGATCGTATACGTCGCAGTCCACGGAGTTATTCCAGCCGAAGAGCGCCGCCGTAAACTCGCGCGCGGTGAGCCGTTTGTTGAACACCGACCATTCGAGCGAGCGGATCTGCATATCCACTCCAAGTTTGCTCAATTCGCTTTGCAGAATAACGGCTGTGGCGCGCCCGTTTTCCGAACCCTGCGAGAGGAGGATCTCAAAGCGGAAGGGTTTGCCGTCCTTCGTGCGCGTACCGGTTTTGGCGTCCGGTATCCAGCCCGCCTCGTCCAGAAGCTGCGCGGCCTGTTTCGGATCGTAGGGCAGGGGGGCGAGATCGGTATCCTCCGCCCAGGACGAGCGGTAGTAGGGGCCGCCCTGCACCGCGCCGATCCCGCGATAGATGCTCTTCAGGATCGCCTCGCGATCCAGGCACAGGGTCATGGCGCGGCGAACGCGCGCGTCCGCGAAAAACGGGCTGTTCTTTTGCTGCCAGGCGATCAGGCCGTAGGATGTGCTGATGTTCCGGAGCGCGCCGAAGCGTTCGCCCTTGTTCGCCTCCGTAAAATCAAGCCAGGTGATCGCGCGCAGGGAATCCATGAGATCGATGTTTCCCTTTTTGAGCGCGGCCAATGCGGAGCCTTCCTCGGGGATGATGCGAAAGACGATACGATGGAACCAGGGCTTGCGCTCGCCCCACCAGCGCGCGTTGGTGACATAGCTGATTTGGCTGCCCGTTTTCCATGCCTCGAAGCGCCAGGGGCCGTTGCCGACCGGCTTTCGGTTCAGTTCGGGGTCGAGCATGGATTTCCCGCGCCAGATGTGTTCCGGGATGGGCGTCATTCCCGCCAGGGTTAAGAGCGCGTTCACGTTGGCGCGTTTCCAGCGCGCGGTGAAGCTGAAATCATTCAGCAGGGTAATGGACTCGATCTCCCCGAGGTCGCTGATCTTGTTCTGCGCGCCGCCCGCCGGATCGATGATCATGCGCCAGGTAAATTCCAGGTCGCGCGCGGTCACGGGTACTCCGTCCTCCCAAACGGCGTCATGGCGCATATGCACGGTAAAAGAGCGCCGGTCGGTGTGCGTGATGATATTCGTCGCGAGGAGCGGGATCAGGCGGTTAGTGTCGTTCAGATCCATCTCAAACAATGAGGCGTATATCGGGCTGATGGCCTGCGCCTCATACGCGCTCGAGTAGGGAACGTAATTTAAGTAATTCGGCTCGCCGCTTAACAGACCGTAATAGGTATGGGGATCGCGCGGCGCGGACGTGCCGCAGGACGCGAGAGTTCCGGCGAAAAGAATTGCGCAAAACGCGCGTGAAATTGGATACCATAATTTTATTATATACACAGCGAACCTCCGGCGGAAAATACAGGTAAAAGTATACAGGCGCGCGGAATACTTTGCAAGAGCGGCGCGGGGCGGCTCGGGACCGGAGTTGCGCATCCTGGCGGATGGTGTGCATTTATGGATTGACAAACGCCCGGCAGGGGATAGTATTATTTTTGACTGCAATCACGAGATAAAAAAGCAGGAGCCTGAACACTGTGCGGAAAAATATAATTTTCATCTTTATGCTGCTGGGAATTTCTTCCGGAATTTTTGCGCAAACGGCGGATGTTCCCGTCGGAGGACTCCTTACAATCATGGAGGTTACAGAAGATATTGCGCACAGATTCTTCAAGCCTGATGATAATATGCGATATATCGCTTTTGATATAATGATTGATAATACAAACGGCGAAAGAAAAATTGAATTCAGCCAGTTTTTGGGCAGCGCAGCCGATATTGAGGTCAGGGACGCCCGGGGGTATGCGTACAGCCCAAGAGCGGATTATGACCTTGTAAAACCGGAGTTAAACAGTAATGTGAAAGTTGTTGAGCAGGGAGAAATATTACGAGGTTGGGTAACGGTACAGATTCAAAAAAATTCATCATTACATGATATTCGGGTTCGCCTAAAAACGAAAACCCACCAATCGGACTGGATACCCCTGTCCAATTTCGGCAGCAGTTCTTCCGGCAGCAGTTCCCGGCAGGAAAAAAGTATTTCGTCCGCAATAAGTTCCGGCGGTTCTGAGCAGATAATACGGCTTACGGGAATAGAAGGTGTGCGCGTACTTGAGGGAAGATATGCGTACCATGCTATGGTGCCTGTTGCTGCGGGCGTGTATATGATGGGCAGCCCCGCAGATGAGCCGGGGCGCAGGGATAACGAAACACGCCACCAGGTGACGATCACGCAGGGTTTTTTGATGGGTAAATATGAAGTCACGCAGGGACTCTATCAGGCGGTGATGGGGAGCAATCCAAGTGATTTTACATCAGGCCTTGCGTCAGGTGAAGCGAAGGAGTGGCGGCCTGTGGAGCAGGTGAGCTGGTATGACGCGCTTGTGTTCTGTAACAGATTGAGCGCATTGGAAAATTTAACGCCGGTATACAGCATACACGGAAGTACGGATCCTGCGGCATGGGGAGCAGTCCCTAAAAGCGCGAGTTTGTTCTGGGACAGCGTGTCGGCGGATTGGGACGCGAATGGGTACAGGCTGCCCACGGAGGCGGAGTGGGAGTATGCCTGCCGCGCGGGAACAACGACTGCCTACAATCTTGGTGCCGCATGGAGCGGTAATTGGGGCTGGTACGACGGCAACAGCGGCCGCATGACGCGCGAGGTTGGGAAAAAGCTGCCGAACAGCTGGGGTTTGCATGATATGCACGGAAACGTGTGGGAATGGGTATGGGATTGGTACGGAGCGCTGGGTATCGGCGCGGCGCGCGATCCGAGAGGCCCGGCTTCGGGCGGGGAGCGGGTCGGGCGCGGCGGCGGCGGGGGATCAGCGCCGGGACTACGCTCAGCGTATCGGGGCAGCTACAGCCCTTGGTACACGAGCGGCGGTCTGGGCTTCCGGCTCGCGCGCAATTTATAAAATGAGCGGCGTTTATTATGGGATTTTTTTGGCTGCAACAGGATGTTGCGTCCCGAGCTGTGACATGGATGTCATATGTAAGCGAGGGGACAGTTATTGCATACGATGTAAATCCGCAGAGACAGCCATTATCAGTTTGGCGTTCTGCCGTTCTGCGGATGTGCCGAAGCGAGATCCCATAAAATAAGCGTCCCGCCGCGAAGTAAAAACAAAGCAAATACATTGGCCGCGAAAAAGACCGAATAAAGTCCCCGCGCTCGCTGCGCGGCCGACATCCTGTCTGCTTCCGTGCTGCCTGTTTGCGAATGCGCAAACAGGGGATATAATGGCGTCGGGCTTTCGGCAAAACGGGAGGCTGCTATGGAGTACGATATTCTGTACGGCGCGTCATCGGCAGCGGCGCAGATCGAAGGCGGCGATCTGCGGCATAACTGGAACGACTGGGCGGATAAAGGGCGCATCAAAGACGGCTCGTCTCCGAGGCGCGCCTGCGATCATTTTCATCGCTGGCGGGAAGATATCGACCTGATGGCCGGGATGGGCATACGGATATACAGAATGAGTGTCGAGTGGGCGCGCATTGAGCCCGCGCGCGGCGCGTATGATGCTGCCGCAGTCGCGTGGTACCGCGAATTGCTGCAATATCTGAAAAGCAAAGGCATTGCGCCTTTGGTGACGCTCCATCATTTTACGCATCCGATTTGGTTTGAGGAGATGGGCGGTTTTGCGGATCCCGCCAATATTCCCGTCTTTCTTGGTTTTGTGCGGTACGCTGTGCAATCCTTCGGCGATCTTGTTGATGAATATGTTACCCTGAACGAGCCGAATGTTTTCGCAGCCAAGGGATATATGGAAGGCGTTTTTCCGCCCGGCAAAAATTCCATTCCCCTCGCGATGAAGGTGCAGGCCGTCATGGCCTCCTGCCATATTCTCGCCTACGAGCTGATCCATAAGCTGCGCCGCGAGATGGGCTATGCGAATACCAAAGTTGGGTTTGCGCATCACGTGCGGGTATTCGCGCCAAAATCGAAATGGAATCCCTGGCACCGACTGTGCAGCCGTCTGACCGCGCGATTATTCCAGGGGGCGCTTACCCGCGCCTGCCTTTTGGGGCGGTTCATTTTTCCGTTCAAAAATTACGCGAATCCGCTGTGTGCCGGAGCGTATGCCGATTTTCTGGGATTAAATTACTACAGCCGATCAACCATATCCGGCCTCGCGGACGGCGTGCGCAGGGATTCTCCCAAAAATGATTTGGGCTGGGAAATTTTTCCCGAGGGCATCGCCGTCTGCGCGCGCGAGATCTACGCGCTCCTGCCGCGCCCGATCTATATTACCGAAAACGGGACGGCCGACAATACCGACGCTTTCCGCTGCCGTTGTATATACGATCATTTGCAGGCGCTTAAAAATTCGGGTCTTCCCGTGGAGCGCTATTACCACTGGTGCTTTACCGATAATTTTGAGTGGGCGGAAGGCGAGGTACCGCGTTTCGGGCTTGTGTATATTGATTATAATACCCAAAAACGCGCGCTGAAAAAGAGTGGACGGTTTTACGCCGCTTTGATAAAAAACAAAGGCGTTACGGAAGCCATGTATACTGAGTACGTCGCACCGGAACAATACCATTCATAATTTATAGAGGCGTTCGTTCCCAAACGAATGGCAGGTTCTTCTGTAGTCACGTGTTTTGTGAAATAAGGTGTGTACTGGCACCCAGCGCTTTTTTAATGTTACCAAATTTTTGTGTAATTTGCCGACGGACTATGCTACAATCAGTCCATGAAAACCTCAACGCAGCAATCGGGTACTTCCGGGCGCAATCGTTTCGCCTTTGGGTTTGGAACAATCGGCAGAGACATGGTGTACGCCCTCATCTCCATGTATCTCATTTACTATCTGACCGACGTGATCAATCTGCCTGCTTCCACGCTATGGTGGGTGGCGGCGATCATTCTTATCGCGCGTATTTACGACGCCCTCAATGATCCCGTGATGGGCTTCATTGTGGACAACACGCGGACACGCTGGGGCAAATTCAAGCCCTGGATTGCGATTGGTTCGGTATTGTCGGCGCTGTTTACGGTGCTGCTCTTCGCGGACTTTGGTCTTTCCGGCGAGGCGTTTATCGGGGTATTCGCGTTCCTGTACCTGATGTGGGGCATGAGTTATACAGCCAACGATATTTCCTATTGGTCGATGCTCCCCGCACTGAGTACAAACCAGAAAGAGCGTGAAAAAATCGGCGCTTTTGCGCGTATCTGCGCCAATATCGGTTTGTTTTTTGTTGTGGCGGGTATCGTGCCGATCACAGCCGCTCTGGGCAATGTCCCACCGCCCGATATGGCGAATATTGCGCCGGTTGCGGAAGGCCTGACCGCGAGTACGGGCAGTTTGCAGAGCGGATATTTTATTTTTGCGGTTATAGTGGCGCTTATAATGGTAGCCGGGCAGTGCGTTACCCTCTTTGGGGTTCGCGAAACACAGGCACCCTCAAGGCAAAGCACGCCCCTGCGCGAATTGCTCAGCGTTATCATCAAAAATGATCAGCTCCTGTTTACAGCTATCGCCATGTCTCTCTTTATGATTGGCTACACGACCACAACGGCTTTTGGTCTGTACTTCTTTAAGTACGCCTACGGCAACGAGGGTATGTATCCCATCTTTGCCCTGATTCTGGGCGTGTCGCAGCTTGCCGCGCTGGCTGTTTTTCCGCTATTCAGCAAGCGTTTTGAGCGCGCGAAGCTCTTTACTGCGGCGATTGTGCTGATAGTCGCGGGGTATCTTATCTTCTTTTTTGCGCCCACAGACACGATGCTCTTTATCGGCACCGCCGGTATTCTGATCTTTATCGGGCAGAGTTTTGTGCAGCTGCTGATGCTGATGTTTCTTGCGGACTCGGTTGATTACGGGCACTGGAAATTGGGTAGGCGCAACGACAGCATCACCTTCTCGCTTCAGCCTTTCATCAACAAGATGGGCGGCGCTATCGCTTCGGGCGTCGTATCGGCTGTGGTGATTATCGCCGGTATCACCGAGGCGCAGAGCGCCGCAGACGTTACACCGGAAGGGCTCCTGCTGCTCAAAGTCGCGATGCTTGTTTTCCCGATGCTCTGTATCATCGCGAGTTACGCGATCTACCGCAAAAAGTATATTATCGACAGCAAATTTTATTCCAAAATACAGGCCGAACTGCGGGAACGCGGAGAAATCAAGGATGAAGCTCAGTCTTGACAGCCGTATCCGCGAGGTATACGCGCATCCTGTAGGGCGCGATATTATTGATAAGGTGCTTCAGCAGCTCGCTAAACCCGCATGGCTGGTCACGAATCGGCTTGTTGGCGGGCTGCGTCTGGGTACGATCAAAAAATTAACCCGCAGCCGCCTGGGGACAGGTTTTTTTGATTCTCTTCTTGAACTCTTTAACAGCGAGCCGGACGTCCCACTTCAAAATTCAACTGCGCCGGTTCCGGCCTGGTGGAAGGAAGCTGTTTTTTACCAGATATATCCGCGAAGTTTTACGAAAGATGGTCTTAAGGGGATCATCTCCAAACTGGATTATCTTTGCGATCTGGGCATTGACGCAGTCTGGCTCAGTCCCGTCTATGATTCGCCGAACGACGATAACGGGTACGATATACGCGACTATTATAAAATCCTGCCCGAATTCGGCAGCATGGCGGATATGGACGCGCTCATTGACGGCTTGCACCGGCGCGGGATGAAGCTCGTGATGGATATGGTTGTGAACCATACTTCGGACGAGCATCCCTGGTTTCAGGAAGCCCTGCGCGATGCGGCATCGCCATACCGTGATTATTATTTTTTCCGCAAATCGGATCGCGAGCCCCCCAATAATTGGACGTCGTTTTTTGGCGGCGGCGCATGGAATTATTACGAAGAGCAGGATGTATGGGCGTTGCATCTTTTTTCGAAAAAGCAGATGGATCTGCACTGGGAAAATCCGGCAATGCGGGAAGAGATACATACCATGGCGCGCTGGTGGCTCGAAAAAGGGGTTGACGGTTTCCGGCTTGACGTTATCAATTACATATCCAAATCGCCGGGGCTGCCGGACGGCGAAAGGTTTATCGGGGCACTCACAGGCTATACGGGGGTTGAGCGTTTTGTTTACGGGCCGCGTTTGCATACGTACCTCAGGGAGATGCGCGGGAAGGTGTTTGATCCCTATGGGGCATTTTCGGTGGGGGAGACTCCGGGCGTGGGCACGCAGATGGGGCGGCTTTTGACCGACAATTACAGGAGAGAACTGGATCTCATCTTTTCCTTCGATCATCTGGAAACCCCGGGGCATAGCCGTTTTGATAATTACCGCTACGATTTGGCGTACCTGAAACAGTTTTATATGGCGCATCTGAACGAGGATCGCGGGCATGGCTGGAACACCCTGTTTTACAACAACCACGATAACCCGCGCATGGTTTCAAAGATCGATCCCGAGGGAAAATTTACGATGCCGCTTGCAAAATTACTGGCTCTGCTCCAGCTTACTCTGCGCGGCACCCCCTTTATCTATCAAGGGGACGAGTATGGCGCGGCGAACGCGGCTTTCAGATCTATAAACGAATTGCAGGATCTGGAGAGCCTGAATTTCTATGCGCAGCTCATACAAACAATGAAACCGGATGCGGCCTTTAAACACATTCTCTCGGGAAGCCGCGATCATGCCCGCGTACCTCTGGCATGGGATGAAATCGAAAGGCAGCGCGGCGGCAATACATCAGTGTTTAATTTTTATAAAGACTTGATTGCCCTGCGAAAGAAATCACCGGCGCTTGTCTACGGCGAACTGGAATTTTTGTATCCAAAAAATAAATCGCTACTGGCATATACGCGCAGCCTGGAGGGCGCTGCGTTGTATATTGCGGCGAATCTGCGGCCAAAGGTCATAAAAACGCCTGCCATGCAGGGCGCGCGGCTCTTGATGAGTAATTACGATACAGTGGAAAGCGCGATCTTGCGTCCATATGAAGCGCGGATATACTCTCTTGCCAAAGCCTGAAAGAGCCCGGATCAGCCCTCGCAGGAGCGTACATCCTTGTACGCGCAACGCCCTACGGGCGTGACTGCAGGGAAAATTATGGGCGTCGCTTGCGCGACGAACAGTATCGGGACAGAACGTCCTGTTCCAGCCCTCGCAGGCTCCTTCATTTTTTGGGTTTTCGTCGTTTTATTCTTTCATTATCAGGTATTTTTTTATTTTCTGCTCTCAAAGTTGAGATTGAAACCGGAAAATATCCATTTTTGGGTCTTTGCTTTTTCTGTAGCAAATTATATATATTCAATCCCGGACCATTATAAATTTCATCCCATCCCCCATCTTCATATAATTTTATTCCAATGTAATAGTCAGGTGTATTTTTATCACCATAAGGGAATGATAGTTTATTTTTTAATGTGGTTTTAATTTGTACTTTTCTGTCATTTGAATCATAACCGTCATATTTTTCCTTTTGTTTCTCATATAATACAACATCATAATTATGCGCGACAATAATCTCGCCTATATCTCCGATTAATCTGCCGTCAAGTGTGAATTTTTTATTTCTATATCTATACTGCAGCCTTTTGACAATTTCGAGCAGCTCTCTTATCTCTTCTATCTGTTCCATAAATACCATACTCTCCAAATCAATATATCATAGTTTAATGGCTATCCAATCAGAGGTTATCCGATTAAACTGATCTCCTTCTGCATCCAATCTGATACGGCAACCAGCAAGAGAAACATTTATTGGAATAGCTACTGTTATCCATCCCCTCGCGAGTTCGCCTACTTCTATTCTGTAAGGCATTGTAGGTTTTACATAATAATACTCCGTACCGGGTCTGTATGTACGTCCATCTGTATCACGAATTAAAACCGAGTGAAAATATGGGTTGAAATTTATATCACCGGTTCCATTTATGTTGTCAATTACGATATCAAAAGCAATATTCCGCATACCTACATCAGGTTTACGGAATATGTCATTCGAAATGAACTCTTTTACTTCCATTACTTTAAATTGACCGCCTGTTTGTATTTTTGCTGTTTGTTGAGCAGAAATTATAGAAACGGTTCCGATTAATATAGAGATGATGAAACACATTTTTTTCTTCATTCTTTCCTCCAAACTCCGTATTTTCTTTTTTCCTGACTTTCTCCCGAAAGCGCTATCTCTTATAGAGAATAATATCATTCTCTATTGGGTGTTTGTCAATCCATTTGCTCAATAATAGGATTGATCATCCTCCAATAGGGAAAGCCATGACCGATAAAGAACTCAGGGGCATTTTCAGCGCCAATATCAGGCGGCATCGCTATAGCCGGAAACTCTCCCAGGCCGCTTTAGCCGAAAAATTGGACATTTCCGTCAACTTCCTCTGCAACCTCGAGAATGGCAACCGCTGGATTTCTCCCCAAACGCTGGTCAAATTTGCCTCCATTCTGAATATCGAACCTTATGAACTCTTCAAGCCGGCGGAGGCGCTGCCCTCTGATGTGTCCCTCATTCTCAACAAATGCCTTGATGAGACGGCGGCGGCCGTTACCCAGACCATCAACCAAATCCGGGGGTACTACCTGCCTCCAACAAAGCCGCGAACCAGACGGCGGAAAAACTAGAACAGGAAGTTCTGTCCCGCGCGAAGCGTGCAAGGCAAGCGCGTACAAGGCGAAGTGCCCGTAGGGTAATGTACGCTCTTGCGAGGGTCTAGCCTATCTTCATTGCGGAAATTTGCAGGCTGTACGCGCGTGGGTAGCCGATACAGCTTGCGCTCACGCCGGAACAGCTTTGAAGAAGTTATGCGGCGCCGGGCGCAGTAATCCAAAACAAAACCACCCGGCATATATTTATATTTATACGTATAGTCCACGGGGACAAATCGGCGCAAATGGAGATAAATCGTAATGGCAATTAACTTTTTATACCCGGAGTACGAGGTCGCGCGCAATTACGAGAGGTGCATCACCTGCCGCGCCTGCGAGCGCCAGTGCGCGAATGAGGTGCATGAGTACCTCGACGACGCGAATACAATGACCGCCGACGACGCGAAATGCGTGAACTGCCACCGCTGCGTATCGCTTTGCCCGACGCGCGCGCTCAAGATCGTAAAGAGCGGGAATACATACCGCGAGAACAGGAACTGGACGGCAAAAACGATAAACGAAATTTACCGCCAGGCGAATAGCGGCGGGGTGCTTTTGTCGAGCATGGGCAACCCCGAAAATTTTCCGGTGTACTTCGACAGGTTGCTCATCAACGCTTCGCAGGTCACGAATCCGTCCATCGACCCCCTGCGCGAACCCATGGAAACGCGGGTATTCCTGGGCGCGCGGCCCCGCGCGATTGAACGCGACGCGAATGGCCGCATCATCAACAATCTCCCGCCGCAGCTTACGCTCTCGATGCCGATCATGTTTTCGGCGATGAGTTACGGCTCGATCAGCTATAACGCGCATGAGAGCCTCGCGCGCGCGGCGGAGGAACTCGGTATCCTCTATAATACCGGCGAGGGAGGGCTGCACGAGGATTTTTACCGTTACGGCAAAAATACGATTGTGCAGGTCGCGTCGGGGCGCTTTGGGGTGCATCCGCAGTATCTCGCCAGCGGCGCGGCGATAGAAATTAAAATAGGGCAGGGCGCGAAGCCCGGCATCGGCGGGCATCTGCCCGGCACAAAAATCGTGAACGATATTTCGCGGACGCGCATGATCCCCGAGGGCAGCGACGCCATCTCGCCCGCGCCGCATCACGATATCTACTCCATTGAGGATCTCAGGCAGCTTGTCTACTCGCTGAAAGAGGCGACCGATTATACCAAACCGGTCATCGTCAAGATTGCCGCTGTCCATAACGTCGCCGTGATCGCGAGCGGTATCGCGCGAAGCGGCGCCGACATCATCGCGATAGACGGCTTTCGCGGCGGCACGGGCGCGGCGCCCACGCGCATCCGCGATAATGTGGGCATCCCGATAGAACTTGCGCTTGCGGGCGTGGATACGCGCCTGCGCGACGAAGGCATCCGCGAGGACGTGTCGATCATTGTCGGCGGCAGCATCCGCTCCAGCGCGGACATAGTGAAGGCGGTCGCCCTGGGTGCCGACTGCGTATATATCGCGACCTCGGCGCTGATCGCGCTCGGCTGCCACGTCTGCCGGAGCTGCCACGGCGGCAAATGCAACTGGGGCATTGCGACGCAGGTTCCCGAACTGGTCAAACGGCTAAACCCCGACCTCGGGCACAGGCGCCTTATCAACCTGATGACCGCATGGCAGCATGAAATAAAAGAGATGATGGGCGGTATGGGGATCAATTCGATTGACGGCCTGAAGGGAAACCGGCTCATGCTGCGCGGCGTGGGGCTTAACGAGAAAGAGCTTGAAATTTTAGGCA
>JAITCI010000016.1 GCA_031283155.1 Spirochaetota bacterium
CCGATTCCAATATGATGGGCAACCTCTCGCAGCTTGACAAGATAACCCGTCAGTTGCAGGAAATGTCCACCTCCCTGCGCATGGTTCCGGTGCGCACCACTTTCCAGAAAATGGCCCGCCTGGTGCGCGATCTCGCCAAGAAATCCGGAAAAACCATCGACTTTATAATGAACGGTGAGGACACCGAGCTTGATAAAACAGTTGTGGATAAAATTGGCGATCCGCTCGTCCACATGATCCGCAATTCGGTCGATCACGGTATTGAGCCCTCTGCGGAAAGAATAAAAGCCGGGAAAAACGGGGTGGGGCGTGTGGAACTGCGCGCTTTTCACAAGGGCGGCAATATTTTTATCGAGGTGCTTGACGATGGGCGCGGACTTTCGCGCGAGCGCATTCTCGCGAAAGCGGTCGAAAACGGGATGATCAGCGAAGGTGCCAATCTTTCCGAAAAAGAGATATTCGGCTTGATCTTTCAGCCCGGTTTCTCGACCGCGCAGGTGGTTACCGAAGTCTCCGGCAGGGGCATTGGCATGGATGTGGTGCGGCGAAATATTGAACTCTTGCGCGGGCGGATCGAGATCCAGAGCACTCCGGGTCATGGGAGCGTGTTCTCCATCCGGCTCCCGCTCACACTGGCGATTATCGACGGCATGATGGTAGGCGTTGGCGAGGAGCGCTATATCATCCCCACGCTTTCGATAGTGCGTTCGCTGCGGCCGGTCAAAGAGGATTTTTCCACGGTGCAGAGCCGCGGCGAGATGTATTCGCTCGACGGGCAAATGATTCCGACCTTCTATTTACACCGTCTCTTCGGTGCCGAAACAAGCAAGGAAAATCTGGAGGATGGTCTTCTTGTTGTGGTGGAAAACGACGGTCTTTTTACCGGTCTGATTGTTGATGAACTCTATGGGCAGCATCAGATTGTAATTAAAACCCTGGGAAAGCTCCTGCAGGGCATACCCGGCATCTCGGGTTCCACGATTATGACGGATGGGCGCGTCGCCCTGATTCTCGATATCGCCGGTTTGGTGAAACTCGCAAACCGCGAGCGTCTGAGCGGCATTTTCCACTAGAACAGGACGTTCTGTCCCGAGCGCGTACACGGATGTACGCTTTTGCGAGGGGCTAGGGCGGTGTTTTCCAGGCATAAAAAAAGCAGCGGCAACCCCGCTGCTTTTTTAGCGCGTATTTCTGCTATTTTGTGAGGCTCGCCTTGACCTTTTCGAGAAGGACGGTGCGATCCGGCGGTTTGACGACGTAGTTCTTTGCGCCGCTCTGGATGGCTTCCAATACCATTTTTTGTTCACTTTCGCTTGTGAGCATCACGATACGTGCGGCGGCATCGACCTCAATTATTTTTTTAAGCGCAGTCAGACCGTCCATAATGGGCATATTCACGTCCATGGTCACGAGATCGGGTCTGTGTTCTTTATACAGCTCAATACCCTCCTCGCCATTGGAACCCTCCGCAACAACGTCAAAGGCCTCGGAACGCAATATTTGGGTGACAATTTTGCGCATGACGGTCGAATCATCGACGACCAGGATCCTGTACGGCGTGCCGCCCTTGCCAATCCCGATAGGCTCGCGCTTATTGATATTTGTTATGACATTGCTTGTCAAGGAAATACCCTCCTCATCCGGGAAATAGCGGGGCAACTTTTTCCCCAGTCTGATAAGTATATTCAAAGGAGCGAAAAGGTCAAGATTTTATTTCTTGGGTTTTGCAGCACTTTCTTCACAAATATCCAAAGCTGTGTTATATTATCCCTACGCTTGATGTTCTTCATGGAGGGAATATGAACGACGAACAGGTTATGACAATGGCTCAGGATTCCTCGCTTCAGGCAATGCAGCTTCAGGTGCAGCCCGGCAAATACCTGACGTATCGTCTCGGAGACGAGCAATACGGCATAGAGATTGGGAAAGTGCAGGAGATCATCGGGCTCATGCCCATGACAAGGGTTCCGCGGACTCCGGACTGTGTGCGGGGGGTTATCAATCTTCGCGGCAAGGTCATTCCTGTGGTTGATCTTCGCATGAAATTTGGTCTGAATAGTGTGGAGGATACCCGAAAAACCTGTATTATCGTTATGCATTTTGTACAGGCGGATCGCACCCTTCTCACCCTGGGCATTGTGGTGGACGAGGTATCGGAAGTAGCGGAATTTTCCCGTGATCAGCTCCAGCCGCAGCCGGCATTTGGGACAAAGGTTATGGCCAATCTGATTCTGGGTATCGGGAGAATTGGCGAGCGGGTGGTTATCATCCTTGATGCGGATCGTCTTGTGACGCCCGAGGAAATCTCTGTTATAGACTCAATGGCGTAAGGCAGCTATGGATCCTAAAATATTCAACCAGCTCAAGACACTCATTTACGACGCAAGCGGTATAACCCTTACCGAGCAAAAGGAGACGCTTGTCTCCACCCGCCTTGCGAAACGCCTGCGTGTGCTCAAAATGGAAACCCATGAAGAGTACCTTGCGTTTTTGGATAACGGCAGAAATTCCGAAGAGCTTGTCAGTCTTCTGGACGTGATCTCTACCAACGTGACGAGCTTTTTCCGCGAGGTCGAGCATTTTGATTTTACGGAAAAGGTTATGACAGAATGGCTGGCTGAAGGGCAGAATCGTTTCCGTTTTTGGTCGGCAGCCAGTTCCAGCGGGGAGGAACCCTATTCCCTCGCGATGAAACTGTGTGAAATTTTTGGCGGTAAAAATGTGGATGCGAAAATCCTCGCAACCGACATCTCGACAAAAGTGCTTGCGCTTTGTATGGAAGGCGTATATCCAAAGGAACGCCTTGCTACGGTACCCAAACCGATGCTGGATAAATATTTCACCCGTATAGCCAATCCTGAAGGCGGTGAAGAATCATATAAGGTGCGGCCTATTCTCCAGAACATGATCGCTTTCCGGCGAATCAATCTTTCCACACCGCCTTTCAGTATCCATGGGCCCATCGATATCGTCTTTTGCAGGAATGTCATGATTTATTTTGACAAGGATGTGCGGACGCGTTTATTATCAGAGATATACCGGGTTTTGCGTCCCGGAGGGTATTTATTTGTTGGGCATTCGGAAAGTCTCACGTCTCTGAAGACGGAATTTACGCCGGTTCGTCCAGCTATCTATTATAAAAAGGTTTAGGTTCGAAGGACAAACGCGCGCAAACAGGCGAGGTGGAGTTTGAGGCAAACCATCGGGATTTCAGAGATGCATGTTTCCAATGTCGCTGACGACATTCTTATAACCTATTCTCTGGGTTCCTGTATCGGGCTGACTCTCTACGATCCTGTAATGCGTATTGGCGGCATGATACATTGTATGCTCCCCCACTCGCAAACCGATAAACTAAAATCGGAACAAAACCCCTGTATGTTTGTGGATACCGGAGTCACGGCTCTTTTACGGAGTCTGTTTGATCGCGGCGCTGTGCGCAAAAACCTGATAGCTAAAATTGCAGGCGGTTCCAATCTCCTTGACGACAGGGAAATTTTCAAGATAGGCGAACGGAACCATACCATGGTGCGCAAGATTCTCTGGAAAAACGACATTCTCATTCGCGCCGAGGATGTCGGCGGGAGCCATCCGCGAACCATGTCTTTGCAAATAGCGGATGGCAAAACTTTCATCCGGGCAGGCGGTGCGGATCGTGAACTCTGATTGGCAATTATCGCAAAAGAAATGCGGGAGAGGAGGGGAGCTTGGCCTATAATGTTCTGCTTGTGGATGATTCTGTGACTGTGCGCGCTGTTATGACTAAAACATTAAAAATTGCGCAGATTCCCCTCGGGGAATTGTTTACAGCCGGCAACGGAAAAGAAGCCCTGGATGTGCTTAAGGAGAAATGGGTTGATCTTGTCATTACCGACCTTAATATGCCTGAAATGACAGGCTTTGAGCTTGTGGACGCGATGTTTGTCCATGAACAATATAAGGCTATTCCGGTTATCGTGGTGACGACAGAGGGAAGCACCACCCGTATCGATGATCTTAAAAAGAAAGGTGTGCGCGGATATGTGCGCAAACCTTTCACGCCGGAACAGATCGGCGAGATGATTACACAGGTTATGGGGGCGTGATGGCTAAAGACAGTCAGACTGTAATTGATGAGGTTTTTTGCAAAGTGCTTGAAAAACAGGCGTTTCTTTTCCCCGACAAAACGCCTGCCGCGGAACTCCCCCCGCAATCCGGGAATATGCTGTGCGCGGATATTACTTTTTTTGGCACCGAAGGGAAGGGTAAGATCAATTTTTACGCTCCCGAAATCATGTGCCAGGAGCTTGCCGCCAATTTTCTTGGCATTGAACCCGATTCCGAAGAGGCTGCGTCCAAGGCACCCGACGCCCTCAAGGAAATGCTGAATATGGTGTGCGGAAATTTTCTTACCGATTTTGCCGGCGAGACAGCCGTATTTGATCTGACAGTGCCGGGTGTTGCTCCCATATCCAAAGAGGAATGGAGCGCGGTTTTAACCCGTCCCGACGCGTTATGTTATTGCGCAGACGACTATGCCATAGTATGCGTCCTTGTGATGCAAGAATGAGCGTGTATGAGTGAGCAAAAAAAAATCAGGGTGCTCATTGTAGATGACTCTGCGGTTGTGCGGCAGATCCTGGGCAGAGAGCTGGCCAAGGACAGCATGATTGAAGTTGTCGCCACTGCCCCCGATCCCTATGTGGCCCGCGATCTCGTGGTGCAATACAAGCCGGACGTCCTCACTCTGGATATAGAAATGCCGCGTATGGATGGTCTGACTTTCCTCCGGCGTCTCATGCACTATTTTCCGCTTCCGGTGGTCATTGTATCTTCGCTTACCCAGCGCGGCGGATCCCTCGCTATGGAAGCCCTGTCCGCAGGCGCGGTGGAGGTTGTGTGTAAACCCGGTTCTTCCTATACGGTTGGCGATATGGTTATTGAGATTACCGAAAAGATCAAGGCTGCGGCCTGCGTCAGGGTAGCCAAGAAAGACGATGGCGCTGTCAGCAAGGAAACGAAACATACAGAGGGATTCAAGCGGCTCTCCCTCTCCAAAACCACGAACAAGGTTCTCGCGATTGGAACCTCTACGGGCGGAACCGAGGCTCTGCGCAAGGTTTTGCCGACTATGCCCGGAAATGCGCCGGGCATAGTTATTGTGCAGCATATGCCCGAGCATTTTACGAAGTCTTTTGCCCAGCACCTGAACGAAGAGTGCGAGATAGACGTTAAAGAGGCGGAGGATGGCGACACCGTTGTACCGGGACGCGCGCTCATCGCCCCCGGTAATTACCATATGCTGCTCCAGCGCTCGGGCGCAGTATACTGCGTCCAGGTAAAGCAGGGACCGCTTGTGAGCCGCCATCGCCCGTCGGTGGACGTACTCTTCAAGTCTGTCGCGCGGTATGCGGGAAGCAACGCGGTGGGCGTTATCATGACGGGTATGGGAAGCGACGGGGCAAGCGGCCTGAAAGAGATGCGCGACGCCGGTGCGCGCACAGTCGCCCAGGACGAAAACTCATGCGTTGTTTTTGGGATGCCCAAAGAAGCAATCGCCCTTGGCGGTGCCGAGTTTGTTGTGCCTCTCATGGGAATTGCGGCAAAAGCCCTGGAACTCGCCCAGAGCTGAAACAAATCAGTCAATCAACTGCAGCTTGCGCATACTCTCAACCAGCATAGCTTTCTCAATCGGTTTGACCAGATAAATTTCACATTGCTCCCTGAATGCCACGAGTACGCTTTTGTGATCGGAGAGAGCTGTACTCATTATGACCTTGGTGCCGTCCGCAGGCGCGATCCCGAATTCCGCTTCTATATTGCGAATTGTCTTGAGTACGTCCAATCCGCCCATGACAGGGAGTTTGATATCCAGAATAACGAGATCAAAATAATTGCCGGAGTCGACAGCCCCTCTGAATATTTCAATTGCCTGTCCGCCGTCTTCCGCGAGCGAGATGTCCCCGTACTCTGAAAGAAAGGACTTAAGCAGAAGCCTGCTTGAGGCTTCATCTTCCACAATTAAAATATTCATAACATCCTCCTCGCGATTTTTCCGCATAAATGTATACAATTTTGAAAGCAAAACCTAGTAAGTATTTTCATTTTCGCCTAAATATTTGTACACCATATAGCCGGAAAGTACAAGCCTGATATAATCCTTTGTTTCCCTGTACGGAATGGTTTCGCTCAGGCGGTCAAGCGAGGCTTCTTTTCCGTATTGCGCGCGGTAGGCGGTCTTCCAGCGGCTGATATTCCCCGCGCCCGCGTTATAGCCAATCAATACCGAGGCGGGATCGGATGGGTAGGTTTTGGTAAGCCAGGCCAGAACGCCGCAGCCCAGGCGGATGTTGTCATTTGGGTTAAAGAGGTCATACTTCGCCATCTTAAGCGATTTCGCGGTACCCTCGGCCGTTGCGGGCATGAGCTGCATCAGTCCCTGTGCGCCTGCCCAGGAGCCGATCCTGCGCGCGAAGGCGCTCTCCTGCCTGGTCAGCGCAAAGACAAGATCCGGGTCAAGCGCAAAATATTCCGACCAATACCGAATCAGCGCGTCATAATGGCGCGGATACAGGCGCGGAAAGATCGTTTGTCCGCAGGCGCGCTCCACGGCCGCAAGATTATTCTGCCAGCCGCAGGAGAGGAGTACGCGGTAATAGCACCAAAGCTCCACATTATACTGCGCGCCCCTCGCGGCAAGGCGGGCCAGCATGGCCAGGGTTTTGGGTGCCTGTTGGGTAAGCACGGTACCGCCCGGCGAAAAACGCCGTGTGATTTCCGCGAGCGCTTCCGGCCAGAGTTCCGCGCGGACGAGTTGTTTGAAAACCTTGTGTGCGGACACAGGCAGGATGGCAGCCAGAACGTCAAAGTCGATTTCGTCGGAAAGCAGGAGAAGTTCGCGATCCGGCAGGGTCGAAAATCGCGAGCGCATTGCGGTAAAGATGGTCTCCCGCATATCCGGAGAAGCCAGAAAACTGAGAGACGCCATTCGCTGCCAGGAGCAATTCGTTTCCAGCGCCTCCGCCGCTATCTTGTCATTTGGCGGCAAATTCCGGAGATGGTAATGATAGAGGCCGAGTGGCGCTTCCAGGATTGCAGCGCCTGCCTCAGTGTTTTTGGCGAGTGACCGGAAGTACACGAGGGCGCTCCGCAGTCCGTGATCCTGGATGCGGTCAAGCGCTTTTTCTGTCATGGCAAGCGCAATCTCCGGTTTGTTTTCGAGCCAGAGCGCGATCACGTCGTCGCGCAATTTTTGCTCAATGGCGAAATCATTCTTCCATATATCCAGATATTCGAGCGCTAATGCCATACGCTGATGAATTTCCTTACAGTCGGCAATAAGCGCGCGCCGCCAGATCGCGGCGTCCGCCCAATTCTCCGCGCGCATTGTCCGCGCAGCGGCGAGCTGCCCGTTAAAATCACCGCGAGCCTGGTTCAGTAAAAAGCGCAGGCGCATACTCGTGAAGCGCATATCGCTCCCGGGATTCTGAGCGGCTAGAAGATCAAGATCCGCGATGGTCGCCGCGCATCTGTCCCAGGCGCGCATCCGGCGCTCAAGCCAGCAGCGGATATCCAGGAGACGCGCGCGCAACGCAGGGTCAAGGCTTTTCTGTTCAAGTTGGGAAAGCTGCGCGAGCGCCTCCTTGTCGCGCTTCAGGGTGGTAAGCGCGGAGGCGAGATCGAGGATATCGTTTGGCACGAGCTGCCCGCGCGAAGCCCACTCCAATCCGGTGTCAACAATCGCCTCGCCCCAGCCCTCGCCGGGCGGCAGGCAGAGCGCGCGCACAAGATACTCGCGGGCTGCCGCGGCGTCATCTTTCTCCGACTGCTTTGCCGCAGCCAGGAGGTACTGCCCTGTATTACGCGCCGCAATTTCGGTAAAGGACGCCGCCGGAGCGAGTTCCCGCGCGGGAATTGTTTCCCCCCGCGCAAGCCGTATCTGGATCACCCGGTCAAGCGCGCGCGGATAAAAACTCCCGCCCGATGCGTGGCGCGCTATCGTTTGCAGGCACTCTTCCTGCTCGTTTGTTTTCCCCAGCTGCCCACACACGTCGGCGAGCAGGAAAAGCGCCTCGTCGCGCCATCCATCGTTTGCGTCGGCGGCATTCCGGAGGTGCTGTTCCGCGGGCGCCCAGTCTTTGCGCGCATGGAAAAGTTTTCCCGCCACAAACGCTTCTCTTTTGTCGGCGGGGACAGTGTGTTCGGAAAAATATCTGAAGAGATCAGCCGCCGCATCGGCGTTATGGAGCCGGATAGCCTCGCTTTTTTCACGGGCGCAGGCATTACCGCTTATGAACACAAAAAAAAGAAAGACAAAAAAGGAATACCGGCAAATACCGATCATTGCGATGGTTCCGAATCAACTTCTGGCTGCGGAATTTCAGTTTCATCCGTATCGCCGTATTCGTAGGAAAGGCAGCACAGTAATTTGCCGCACACCCCCGAAATTTTTGAGGAGTTGAGCGCGAGGTTCTGCTTTTTGGCCATTTTAATGGTGACCGATTGCACCATCGCCTTGCAGGAGCGGCAGCAAAGCATCAATCCGCACACCCCGCAGCCGCCGACCAATTGGGAGCGATCACGCACCCCGATTTGGCGTAATTCAATGCGGGTATGGAACACCGAGGCGAGATCCTTCGCGAGAGCGCGGAAATCCACGCGCCCCTCGCTTGTGAAAAAAAAGAGAACCTTATTCCCCTCCAGCAAGACGTGCGCCTTCACAAGGTTCATCGGAAGGTTATGCTTTTCTATCTTTTCAAGGCATATCTTCCAGGCATATTCCGAATAGTCTTCATTGCGTTTGGAGAGGGAAAGATCCTCAGGGCTGGCGATCCGAATCAGCGGTATCTCATTTTCCAGGGTTTCGCCGATCTTTATGGCTTTGGGGCGCCGCAGAATCTGCCCGATCTCATTGCCGTGTTCGGAGGTGACAACAACCTTCATCCCCGGGAAAAACCCGGTGCTTTTCGGCCGTATAAAGGCAAGCTCGGCGTTATAGAGAATGCGCACAGGGCAGGAGAGATCCCACCCCAGACGCGAGAGATCCTCAGCCGCTGCCTTATCGTGTATACGCGCATGGCCGGCGCTGCCGGGTGTTTCATCCCGCAAAGATTCGCTTACAACTTGCGCGATTCTTTTGGTTTGGGAATTATCGGCGGGCGTATGATCGAGGTATACAAAGTCGCCGCAGACTATAGTTTGCTCTTCCTCAAGTTCAACAGCGATGGTTTCCTGATTATCCAGTAAAAGCGCCTTGCATACAAGCATCACACCTCTCCCTTGGCCATTTTGAGCGAGTCGTACAAAAGGCCGCGAATCTCATCAATCGCCGCCGCTATCGCGAGTGAATCCGCCTCCTCGAGAAGCAGATAATGCCCGAGATCCAGCAATCGTTCATCGATAACGTCGGCAAAAACATACTCGCGATCCCGCCTGCGTGTTTTTCCGGTTTTCACGGCGAGTTCCAGAATGCGTTTCAAAAAGCGGCTAACCATAGCCTTATACCTGAGGAAAGCCTGCCGTGTCGGTGATTGCCTGAGGCGTTCCCCCTGCCGCATGATCTCGCCCATGAAACGCTCAAGGTCTTCGTCGAGCAGGCGGAGATCCGCCTCTTCGAGGGCATGAGCGAAATCCAAAGGATCAAGATCTTCATTTCGTGAAATTGCCCTTTCGCTTTTTCCGGCGGCACCGGAAGAGCGGCTTTTGACTGCATCCTGCCGACGGTCGCGTTTGAGGCGTCCGATCTCAACCATGCACTCCCTCCAGCCGCCCGAGGCAGACGCTTTTTACGTCGGCAAAGATTTCTTCCTTCGCGCGCATCGCATCAATAATAACAAAACGCTCCGGCGCCGCCTTTGCGAGTTCGAGATATCCGGCTCTGACCCGCTCATGGTACGCAAAGCCCTCCCGCTCAAAGCGGTCGCTCATGCGGTTTGCGGGCGCGATACGCGCGAGAGCCGCCTGCGGCGGGAGATCAAAGAGAAGGGTAAGATGCGGGCGCAGCCCTCCCGTCGCAATATCGTTCAACTGCCGTATGGTATCAATGTCTTGCCCGCTGCCGTACCCCTGATACGCCAGGCTCGAATCGGTATAGCGATCGCAGAGTACGATTTTTCCCTCATCAAGCGCGGGGCGAAGACATTCCTGTATATGCTGCGCGCGATCCGCCATAAAGAGCAGAGCCTCCGAGAGGGCGCAGGGTGCCTGGGGACTATTCAGGATGAGGCTGCGTATGGCGGAACCAAGCGAGCTGGCACCGGGCTGAAAGCTCCGGAGGCAGGCAAAGCCCGCTTGTTCCAGGCAGGCCGCAAGGAGTTCTGTCTGGGTGGATTTGCCTGAACCATCAATACCTTCAAAAGTGACAAACAGGATATATCTCCCCT
The DNA here is from genome assembly GCA_031283155.1 of Spirochaetota bacterium. Taxonomy (GTDB): domain Bacteria; phylum Spirochaetota; class JAGLSM01; order JAGLSM01; family JAKPMW01; genus JAKPMW01. The sequence continues at coordinate 10,362 of JAITCI010000016.1, forward strand.
CAATTTTCCTGGGGCTGCGGAATAGAGTCAAGCTCCAGGCGCGCGCGTTCGATCTCTTCCTGGATGAGGGCGGTATTTTCAACTTCGCTTTTTTGGGCGGAGTGTACGGTAATGCGGCCATTGATCACAACGCCCTCCTCGGCGAGGAGGCGGGGTGTTTCGATATCGCCCTCCACGGAGCCGGTGGACAGGATGGTGACCATCTCCTGCGCGGTGATATTCCCAATGACCTTACCGCCCACGATAACCGCCCGCGCCCTGATTTCCGGCACAATCGCGGATCCATGCCGGCCAACCAGCACTTTGCCGACGCTTTCGATGTTTCCCTCAAAAGAGCCGTCTATGCGAAGCAAGCCGCTCAGCTCAAAATCGCCGCGAAACCGCGCGCCTTCGCCAATGATGCTATTGACAACGGCGATACCGTCCTGATGAAGATTGAATTGTTTCGCTTTGCTTTTCATGGGTAATCAGAATTTGCTTGTGAGATACGGTTCAGGATTGATTTGCGCATCCCCAAGAATGACCTCGTAATGCAGGTGGTAGCCCGTGGCGAGACCGGTGTTGCCAATCGAGCCGATAACCTGCCCCTTCTGCACCGTATCCCCTACGCTTACGCGGGCGTTCTGCATATGCCCATACAGGGACGAGAAACCGTATTTATGGGAAATGCGCACGGCCAGGCCATAGCCTCCCATAAAGCCGGCATAAGTGACGGTTCCGGAAGCGGTACACCGAACGGGACTGCCCGGCCACCAGGCTATGTCGACGCCGGTGTGCATTGTGGGAATGCCCGTGAAGGGGGATGGTCTGGAGCCAAAGCTCGATGTAATAAAACCGCCGCCCGCGACCGGCCAAAGCGAAGGCGTATATTCCATGACCTGTTTAAGATTATCGATGAAGGAATTAACGCGCTTAAGCTGCTCGGTACTTCGCGCCACATTACGGTTCAGGTTGTCGAGTTCGCGGATCTCCTCCGGAAGCGAGAAATCCTTGCCGTATTTTCTTTGCATTTCGGGGGTGACGGTATAATCCAGCCCTCCCTGCCCATAGAACGGAAAAACGGTCTTGACATTGCCCACCCCAACGCTGGAAGCGAGGCGCTCAAACTGCTGTTCCAGGAGGGTGAAATTATTGATGGTTAAAGTGCTTCGATCCCTGAAAGCGTCGATCTGCCCCTCGCGGACTTTTGAGAGAGAGGAGAGTTCGCTGATCGTGGTTTGGCTTGTTTCGTGATCGTTCAGTGAAAGGATGGAAAAAAATACAATCAGAGCGAGAGTAATAACAAGAAAAGAGATGGTAAAATTGGAAATGTGTACGTTAAAGATGCGCTTTTCGGAATGTGGGATGAGCATAAGCGTTAATCGTTCATGCCCCTTGGTCATGAAGCGTTTAACCCAGGCCTTGTACTGCTTGCGAAGCCGGATATACAATTCGTAGGCGCGGTTCATTAAGGGGCTTTGAAACTTATTTTTTCGGTAAGGTGCGTGCATTTTATACCCTCGCTAGCCTGCGGCATCCGTGCCGCAGCTTGGGACAGAACATCGTGTTCCAGCCCTCGACAGATTATACGTATCTTAAAAAAACCCAATACACAAGGACGGCGTATGCTGTTTGACGCCCATTCCCATCTTGATATGCTCGTCCAAAATACATCAAATATCCCTGCGCTCCTTGAAACAGAGATTCAGGGCGGGCTTGGCGCTCTCGTCCAGGTATCAACAGATCCGTTTATACACAACGCATGTTTCCCGTTTCTCCAGGCAAGCGGCAAAGAGGTGTATCCGGTCTGCGGCCTCTCCCCTGCCTTTCGGGGACACGTGCAAGAATCACTCTATAATCTTAACCTGATTCTGCGCCAAGGTCAATTATTTGCTATCGGTGAGATTGGACTTGACTATTCGCGCTCCCCCTCCGCCGCCGACCGCGAAAACCAGGGGGATCTCTTCCGGAGGCAGCTCGAGCTTGCCGGGAATTATAACTTGCCCGTGGTGATCCATACCCGCGACGCGGCGGAGGACACATTACGGTTTTTGGATGAATTTCCGGCCATACAGGGCATGATTCACTGCTTTACCGGCGACGCCGCTTTTGCGCGGGCGCTCCTGAACCGGGGGTATATGCTCTCTTTCTCAGGGGTGGTGACTTTTGCGAATGCGGCTGCCTTGCGTGAGATTGTCCCCTGGGTACCCGGGGATCGCCTGCTTGTGGAGAGCGACGCCCCCTATCTCGCGCCGGTTCCCTTTCGCGGGCAGCAAAACCGGCCATCCTGGACGGAACATACGCTTCGCGTGATTGCCGGGCTTCGCGGATGTACATTTGAGGAAGCGGCAGCCGGCACCGCGCAGAACGCGCGTCGGCTCTTTCGCGAACAGGTGGCGCGTTTGCCCGATTGAGGGGTATATATGATATCCAAAGCCTTTCTTTTCCTTCTTTTTTTCAGTACGGCACTGAGCGCCCCGCATGAGGGTTTCGACCCCGAGATCTGGCTGCGCGAGCGTGATCCCGCGATCACGCTCCAGGCGGCGGCGGACGCCGTTACGAACAGGGAAACGCGCCTCGACTTTCGCCTCGCGAGTTTCGCCTGGCTGAAGAGCATATCGCCGGAGCGCGCCCGCGAGCGCGCGAGACTGGTTACGCATGGTGATGATCCGGTCATGCGCGCCGCTTGCGCGGACTCCGTTCCCGGACCGGATGATCGGCTCTGGAGGTTTGCCGTGGGCGCGCTCCCGGAGGGAGAGATATCCTTCGCTCTCAATTATGCCCAGCCCGGCGCATTGATGCAGCCGCGGGATATGCTTGCCCTGGCGCCCGGCGGCGATGCGGAGGATGAGGACGAATCCCAGGAGGAATTACGCTCGCTCTTTACCGAGCTGCATTTTATGCGGCTGCAGCGCTACGCCGCGGTACTCAAAATGAATGAAGCAGGCGAACTCCTGGGTGTGCTGATCGTCATGCAGGGGATCTTTTCCCGCGCCGCTTTTATCCAGACCCTGGATCTCGACGACAAAGAGAGCAGGGACTTACTGACCGAGAGAGGAAAATTTCTCATCTACGAAAACGAATCCTCCTCGGCTCTCGTCGCCATCTCCGGAGACTTTCTTGTGGTTGCCTTTGGGCAAACCTACCTCGCGCAGCGTCATCTCCTCGACGGCTGGATGGAAAAGTACGCGCGCGCCGAGGCCGCACCGGAATCGCATTTTGCGCGCAGGGCGCGGACTCTGGGCAGCGGTTTTTTTGCCGCCTCGCGCGGGGAGGCAAGCTCCGCGTATTTGCAATTCTTCGGTCTGGAAGATTTTGACGCCTGCGATCTGGAGCTGCATCTTGAGAGCTTTACCACCGGTAAGTTCACCGCAGAATGCCGCTATACCTCCCCCGCGCTTGCGCGCGCGAACGAAGACAGGTTCCGCAAGGCAATACAGGACTTTCGCGCGAATCTCTACCCGCCGGAGGACTGGAAAGATCTGGACGCCTGGCTGCGCAATATCCAAATCAGGCGCGAGGGCGGGAACCTCAGTTTTGAGTCCATGGGCGAAATCCGCCTGGATCAGTTACTCATCTATGCCGAACTCGACTCCTGAGCGCCGAATCTTTCCGGGTATTGCGCTTGCCGCCTGCCTCGCGATCTCCTGCGCCTCCTTCATCCGTGACATTTCCGATATCGAATTACCCTGGAAGGTTGTCGCCTCTTCCGGCAATCTCCGCCAGGTGGAGTTCGTGGTACGCCCGTATTTTTCTGTGGAGAGCGTGCATCTCGCGGGCAGTTTCAACAACTGGGCGTTGCCCAATTCGGACGCCGCAGACGAAAAGGTGTACGTGATGGACTATGACGCCAGGCGCGATTATTGGGTCTGCCGCGTATGGCTCCGCGCCGGCGCATGGGAGTATATCTATATGGCCGATGGAAAATTTCTTTTCGCCGACATAAAAAATACCGTGGCGGACAGCAATGGGCGCGAGATCAGCCGCATGGTGGTACGATAAAGCTATATATCATTTTGCGGACTCGTATCCCCCGGGGGCATTATGCACTCGTACTTTGGGAACGATGATCCGGCGAATGTCCCGTTGCCCCTGTATGCCATGATGGGTGGCGCTAGTCCTGCGTTTCGTTCCGGGGAGCGCTGCGTCGGCGATTGCGCGGCTTTCTTTTACGATGCGTTTTTTGTGCGCCGCTGTCCGGGTGTGCGGCATCGTTTTCTTCACTCTGCGTCTGCCGCGTATCGCGCGTGTGTGGATGCTTTTTCCATTGAGGCTGCTCCGCAGATTCTCCCTTGCGGCGAATGCGCACCCCGCCGCGCTGCGTACGCAGGGCATTTGCCTCCGGCTGCGGAATGTTTTCGATGATCTCGCGCCACAACGCAACCTTTGCGGAATCACCCGCAGAACACTCCGCCTTGTCCTGCGCATGGCAGGATATCTCATAAAAATCAAGCGCGTCGCGGAACCAATCCTTGCGCCCCATGGCAAGCAGGGCCGCGCGATTCTTTTTTTCGGGATGGGCAAACCGCGGCTGCGCGCTGAAGATGCGCAGTACCTGATCCTTGTTCAGGCGTGAAAAGTGCATACCTTTGGAGATCGGCTCGATCAGGGAACTATCGGCGTTGATCGCGTCCGCAAGCAGCACAGCCAGCAGCACCGCGTTGGAGTAATTTCTTCCCGAGATGGTTAGGCGATCCAGCGCGGAAAGCCGCGCGGCCAGCCCGCTCGATGCGAAATCCCCCCCTTGAGCGAGCGAATCTGTGACCGCCGGCGCCAGGTGCGGCAAAAGCCCTGTGCGGCAAAGGGAATCCGTAATCGCGCAGGCGACGCCCGAGCGCAGTATCTTGAATATCTCTTCCATGACGCGCGCGGTGGAGCAGGCGCTTATCAGGCCGGCCATTTTTTGGATGGGTTCCAGGCCGGAACGCTCGATCTGAAATCCGGTCGTCGCCTGGTACTTGAGCGCGCGGATCATGCGCACCGGATCCTCGGCGTAGGATTTATAGGGATCGCGCACCATGCGTATAATACGGCGCTCGATATCCCTGTAGCCGTCCACATAGTCGATGATCACGCCGCGCACCGGGTCATAAAAGAGCGCGTTAATGGTGATGTCGCGCCGGTAGGCGTCCTCGCGCTCGGTGCCGTAAATATTGTCGCGCTGCAGCATCTCTTCCCCGGAATCGTCTGCGGGCAGCGCGCGGAAGGTGGCCGTCTCGATGATCTCGCGGCCAAAGGGGATATGCACGATCCGGAAGCGCCGCCCGATGATCCGCGCGTAGCGGAAAATTTCCTTTATGCGCTGCGGAGTGGCGTCTGTCACCACGTCAAAATCTTTCGGACGCCGCCCAATCAAAAGATCGCGGACGCAGCCGCCCACAAGATAGGCGATCTGCCCGTTTGCCTGCAGGGTGCGCACGACCTTAAGCGCGTTATAGCTTATCGTGTTTTGCTGAATACCGTGCTCTGGGATGACGCGCGCGTCGCGGCGCGCGTACCGCTTGAGTTCTTTCGGATAGATCGATTGGGGACTCTTCTGTCCACTATGTTTTTTCAGGAAACTGACCAGCCGCACAACACCCTCTGTAATTTGCAAAAATGACTCTTGTTAATATAGCGTATATCAAACCATAAAATTACACACATCGTAAATTTACGGCTGCAAGCGGTCGATTGGAGTATATTTCATCCGCTTATGGAAGAGATGAAACGAGCCATTGCCCTGATAGAATGTGCTGATCGGCGCGGGATCATCGCGGCTGTTTCCGGTACGCTCGCGGAAGCCAATGCCAATATCACGCAGGCCGATGAGCATACGGATGTGGACGGGCGGTTTTTTATGCGCCTCGCGTTTACCTGCGATGGCGGCCAAAATACCCTTGCTGCGATTGAAAAGGCTTTATATGCAGGCGTCAATGTGGCCGCCTTTGATCAGGATCATTCCATGACGCTTCGGGTGTATGACGCCGAACGCCGCCCCTCGATGGGTATACTGGTATCCAAAACTGATCATTGCCTGGTTGAACTCTTGTACCGCCATCGCGCCGGAGAGCTTGCGGTCGATATCCCGTTTGTGGCGGGCAACCACGAGGCGCTCGCATCGATAGCGGCTTCCTACGGGATTCCGTTTCATTATGTGCCGGTCGAAAAGGACAGCAAGCATGAGGCGGAGGAGCGGCTCCTCGCGCTTGCGCGCTGTAATTCCTGTAATTTTCTGGTACTCGCGCGCTATATGCAAATTTTGAGCGCCGGTTTTATTGAAGGCTTTGGCGGCGACATCATCAACATCCACCATAGTTTTTTGCCTTCTTTTATGGGCGCGGATCCCTACCGCCAGGCCTGGGAGCGCGGCGTAAAAATAATCGGCGCGACCGCGCACTATGTCACCGAGCGGCTGGACGAGGGGCCGATCATCGAGCAGATCGTCGAGCGCGTCACCCATCGCGACGATGTGGAATCGCTGCGGCGCAAGGGGAAGAACCTTGAGCGCCAGGCTTTGTACACGGCTGTTCTGGCGCACGCCGAGCGCCGCATCCTGCGCTGCCGCAACAAGACCATCGTGTTTGCGTGATGATTGGCTGCGCGGTTTGTCGGCTATGTATAAATTGGTATAATTGAGCGTAATGATATCTGCGGGACGTATCCCCGCGAGGCATATACCCATTTTCAGGAGCGTACCCCATGCGGCACACATATCCCCGCCTGATTTTTGCGGCATTTTTTCTGGCAGCGCTTGCGGCCTGCGGAAAGACCATGCCGACGCCGAGCTTTGTTAATCAGGAGCAGGGCTTGCTGCGTGTTAATAACGAACTCGACGCGCGTTTGATACTGTTTGCGGGTACACCCGCAAGGGAGAATTATCTTGGCGGCGTTCCGGGCAAGGTGAGCGATTTTGGACTCGCCTTGACAAACGGCAGTTGGCTTATCACGGCGGTCAAGGTTGAGGACTATATGTTTTTCCGAACCAATGCCGCTGTCATGCCGGTTTCGTGGTCGCGCGCGGCCATCATTGAGTCGGCACCCTATACCCTGACGGTGGAACCGGGCGCGCTCCTGAGCGGACCGAGCGCGGCGCTTTTTCATAATAAAACCGACAGTTTTGTGGAGATTCGCAATCGATCCTGGCAGGGAACGAATATTGCGACTCTCGCGCCGCAGTCTTCCCGTGTGCAGGCTCTCCCCAATTGGGATTTTGTGCTGTATCCGGTGCGCCTGGATTGGGTAACGAATGCCTTCCGCGAAACGTATCTTACAAATTCCGCCAATTTAATGGCGGTGTATCCGGACAAAGTCGAAGAGATGACGATTACGGAGTAAAATTTATCCGGCTCGATGGTTTATCCGAAAATGCCGAATTTTACCGCATTACCGAGCGGGTTTTTCATTGCTTTCGCCAGTATTTTTTCAAAATGCAATAATGTAGTATATGCCTCAAAATGCGCTTTATGGCTTCCGCTGTAAAACAGCCAGTATTGTTCGCACCGGCAGCCGGGAGCGCTGAACATGGAGGATACATTATACACAAAAGGAATGCGGCTATTGCGTTTTTCGCCGCTGAAGGCGCCAAAAAATTCGTCGAGGCTGTTTGCGTTGGGTATGGCGTCGTGCGTGAGCTGCGTCTCTTTGAAAAAGTCTTCCCCTATAAGCCCGTAAAATTCCGATAAAAACTGCCTGTAGTTGTTTATCAGCAGGTCTTTTTTTATTACATAGGTTTTTTTGGCATTTATTTCTTCAATGTCAAAATTATCGAAAAAGCCATGCGCAAAATTATTTTCGTCTATCGGATGCCGCTTGTATGGCGTAAAAATAACAGGTACAGCCGCCATGATTCCTGTTTCCATTGTTTTCCCTCCGGTTATTTTTTTATTCCTCCGCAGAAAGAGGGTCTGGCGAGTATTGTGTCGGGCTTATTATAGCAGACGCGCATCGTTTTTTCCATCTTCCTGTGCGTTGTTTTATATGCTGCGGCTCTGCGATGCGGGTATTCCAAAATTTGTATATTTCTTACCTATGGCGCGAGCAGCAGGATGCGCACATAAGGTAAGGAGTATTTGCACCCATGCTTATCGCGAGCGATATCAGTCTTTCCTTCGGGAAGCGCGTCCTGTTCAGGGACGTGCATATCTCTTTCACCCCGGGCAACTGCTACGGCCTGATAGGGGCGAACGGTTCGGGAAAATCCACCTTCCTGAAAATACTCGCGTCCGAGCTGGAGCCGAGTACCGGAACGATTGCCAAGGATCCGCGCGAGCGGATTGCGGTTCTCCGGCAGGATCATTTCAGTTTTGCCGATTTTCCCGTGCTGGAGGTTGTGCTTCGCGGGCATGAAACGCTCTTTGCGCTGATGCGGGAGCGGGACGCCATATACGCCAAAGAGGAATTTTCCGACGCGGACGGCCTGCGCGCAGGGGAACTCGAAAACGAATTTGCCGAACTCAATGGGTACGAAGCGGAAACCGAGGCCGGAATACTCCTGACCCGCCTCGGGATCGAGGAGGAGCTGCATCAAAAATGTATGCGCGATCTGGACGATTCGCAAAAGGTGCGCGTGCTTCTGGCGCGGGCGCTTTTCGGGAATCCCGATATCCTGCTGCTCGACGAACCCACAAACCATCTGGATATGCGCTCTGTTACCTGGCTCGAAAATTTCCTTGCCAATTTTCAAAACACGGTGGTTGTGGTTTCGCACGACCGGCATTTTCTGGATCGCGTCTGCTCGTATATCGCCGATATCGATTTCGGGAAGATTCAGATTTACAGCGGCAATTACTCTTTCTGGCAGCAGGCGAGCCAGCTTGCGATGCAGCAAAAGAAGGATCTCAACAAGAAAAACGCCGAAAAAATCAAAGAGCTGCAGGAATTTGTGCAGCGGTTCAGCGCGAATGCCTCCAAGTCAAAGCAGGCCACCTCGCGCCGCAAGCTGATTGACAAGCTCTCGCCGGAGGAGCTTCCGGTCAGTTCGCGCCGTTTTCCCTATATCGCTTTCTCGCAGGAGCGCGAGATCGGAAATGTTATCCTGAATATCACCTCGCTCGCGAAGCGGTACGAAACTGAATATTTGTTCAGTGATTTTGATCTTACCCTGGGCAAGGGTGATCGCGTCGCCTTTGTGGGCGGCATGACGCTCGCGAAAACCGCGCTCTTCCGCATTCTGGCCGGCGAGGAAAAGCCCGACGCGGGGGAGTTCCACTGGGGGCAAACCGTTACCCTCGCGTACTTCCCCAAGGAAAATTCAGAATATTTCACAGGCGGTTTGAATCTGGTTGAGTGGCTCCGGCAGTATTCCGCCAATCAGGAAGAATCTTTTGTGCGCGGTTTTCTCGGACGGATGCTTTTCTCCGGCGAGGAGGGGCTCAAGAAAGCCTCTGTTCTTTCCGGCGGGGAGCGTGTGCGCTGTATGCTCGCGCGCATGATGCTCTCGGGCGCGAACGCCATGATCCTCGACGAGCCCACAAGCCATCTCGATCTGGAGGCGATCACCGCGCTCAATACCGGCCTTGAAAATTTCCCCGGGGTGCTGCTCTTCGCCTCGCACGACCATCAGCTTGTTGATTCGCTCGCAAACCGGATTATCGAATTTACCCCGCGCGGCGTGATTGAGCGCGCGATGAGTTTTGAGGAGTATATCGAAAACGACGAGGTGAATGCCCTCCGCAAAGAGTATTACGGGCATGAGCAGGGGTTGATGCTGTAATATTCAGTTGAGCATTTTAAGGGTATTATTTCTTTCGCTTACTGCAAGCAATAGCGAGTCTGTCAGCGAAAGTATGCGTTCTGTGTCGCCGGTGGAGACTGCGTTACCAAGCATGCCGATGGAAAGAAGTATATTGGTCTCTGTTTGCTCCAAAACAGCGCTGGATTGTACAGGACTTGATTGTATTTCATCGTATAATTTCTCCATTTTCTTTTTTGCCGCGCGATCCTCAACCGAACCCAAAAGCGGTGCCATTTTCAAGAGGGCAGTTTTGATATATTCAAGATTGTGCCGTCGTGTTCTGAGAGCATGGACACTGCGCTCATTCATAAGCAAGCAGGAAGCCATCACAGCCGCATAAACGCCCGCAGCACAAAGCTGAACCAAAAATGCGGCTTGAGGGTTTTCAGAAGCGAGCCCCATAAATATGGCGCCAAGCGCGCATTCAATTATAAAATAGCCGGAAGAGACTGAGTACAGGGAAAGCCCAAGGACAGTTGCATTGTGCCCTGCCGATACAAGTAACGGGGTGAAAATCAGCGCGCAATACGCAAAATGTATATATCCCCAGGAGATCCAAACAGAAGCATTTTGTTCCGCTCCGCCAAGCATAAAGAAAAAAACATTAAATATAACCGGGAAAACTATTTTTATTATTAACACAAGGACTCTTGTTTTTCTCATGGCAAATCTCTCTCCCCGATTTCTTAGATCCGGTTCATAATTTCTGCTTTTTTCGCGTCATATTCGCTCTTTTCGATCAAGCCAAGATCAAACATCTCCTTCAATTTTTTGAGTATGGAAACGACGTCATCTGAAGCCCTTGACGCAGATGATGCGGATTCCTGCGCGGGTGCCGGTATTGCCGCATTTTGCGCCTGCATGGGAGCGGTCATTTGCTGTGTCATCCCCGCAAAAACGCTTCCTGCGCCAATCCCCATGCCTAACCCTGCGCCGATGCCGGCAACGCCCCCTGTCCCCTCATTTTCCGCAAGGGTTTTCAATATCTCCGCCGAGTGCAAAAGCCGCCACCTCTCATCACCAAGAGTGTCAAACACCGTATTCTCGGCCTGGGCTCTTTTGATTTTTTCAATTTGCTCAATATTGATTCTATCGTATGCCTCGCGCAATTTGCCTGAGGGGTCGTCAATTTTGAGCGACGCGACTGAAAAACTGATCAATTCCAGCCCGTAATCATCCAGCACAGGTAGGATTGCGGCGGATATTGCCTCGTTGAATTCCCCTATATATCTCTCTATGCCAAGTAATTCTCTACTGAGATCATCAATGGCTGACGCAAGATATCCGCAAATGAGGCTTTGGAATTCATTATCAAAAAACATATCCAAATCATCTTTATGCAGGAAGTTAATGCCGCCCCCTGTCAATTTATTAAGCAGTTTGCTCCCATTACGAACCTTAACCTTATATGCGCCGTAGCCCTTTATATGCGTCTCAAGCCCCAGAATTTTGTCGCGTATCTGTATTGGCGATTTCGTTCCCCAGCGTATTTCCTGGCTGATCGCCGTTTTCACAAAATAAACAACGCAGCTGAATACACTGGTACCGCCGGAAAACTGATTCCTGAGTCTGGAGACAAACGGGTAATTTTCTGTTGAGAGTGTATATTTCCCGGAGTCAAAAACCTGCTCCACATTGCCGTCTTTGATAAAAAGAGCTTCCTCGCCCGGCATGACAATAAGAGTGGAATGTGTATTGAAATCTTCTTCCGGCTGCCGCCAAATCAGAAAATCATCCGGGCCTGTGTTTTTAATAACGTCAGTCCAGTGTTTTTTGCCGCCCTGATAACCGGATTCATTCAGAGCCTTTTCAAACAGAGCCATAGTTTACCTCTTGCTGCTGAAGTTGCGAAATCAGGTGAGATGAAGCGCCCGTGTTGCAAACACGGGCAAGGGCGGAGCTTAGCATGGCAGCGCCCGGGAAGCAGGAAAATGCCTGTTTCCCGTCGCGCAATCATTTCATTATCTGCTTTTTATCTTTTAACAAATTTCTCATGGCGTTTATTGATCGATTCACGGCTTCCGTATCTTTTTTTGTGACCGTCGCTTGTACCGATGTGCCGCCGGAGGTTGTCAATCTAAAGCATTCAGAAGTCACTTCAGAAGTCACTGGGGTTTTTTTCCCATCTACTTTTTCATTTATAGTAATTCTTCGCTTATTTTGGGTTGTCGAAACAGAAACAATATCCCGGTAAAAATATTCGTCTGTTGAATCATACTGTTCGTCTCTTTTTATGAGTGAAAATGTCCGGCTGAAGCAAAAAACCTGCTCACTTGAAAAGAAAAACAATACGGCTTTATATTGGGACGAACGCCATATCCCGTCTTTTCCTTGCTTATACAAAATATCAGAACTGTCATCAAAAAAATCATAGCCTTTTATCAGAATAGGTTCAGCCATTTTGACTTGATCCTCGTCAACCCCTAATCTGTTTATGGCTTCATTTTTAATATTCTGAATGGCGTCTATACACGCCTGGTCAATTTCCGAGTCGGTAATTTTCTTTTTCAGCACAAGCCACAGAATTATACCGCTTATAACAAGTATCCCCGCTAATGGACTTATAATAAATAAAATAATAAATAAAACTATTACAAAAAGTGCCAACTGTGTGAGAGCTTTCCCCTCCATTTTCCTTAGAAAAGAATTCAAATCATTGAAATATTTTATATTGCGATCATAATTCATAACAGCCTGCCTCCATGATTGATTTTGTTATTTGCAGCAAGTAAAAATCAAATTCAAATTCTGAATCCATTCCTTCCATGAAACCCCCTTTTCGCGCTTGCATTATTGCCCATACGTTATAAAGCATCCGGACGCGAAACGCCCAAAATGCCATAGAGCTGTTCTATATCAAACGGAGAAACTCCGCATGAGTCCGCCCTTGCCAATACTTCTTTATAATTTGGAGTTGTATTAAAATATTTGCGCTCAAAATAGTCGTATTTTATATACGCAAGGAAGTACCAATAAATACCTTTCGGCTCAATCTTTATTGCCGAGAGGATATATTTTTCAATTTTCTCAATCAAATTTTGGGCAGCACTGAAAGCCTTTTTTCCTCCAAGCAGGCAAATAGCGGCATAGAAATAAGTTTCTGAATTATCGAAGCTGCCTTCTATTGTTTTCCGAAATGCCTCATAGGCTTCTTCGTAGAGTCCGAGTTTCAGATAGCACATAGCTATCGAGTTATTGAATTCATTATTGTCAGGCGAATCAAGCAGCAGTTTTTTATATGCGCCGGCATATTTATGCAATAACGGCGTCGGCATCTCATAAATACTGCTGAATGTCGAGATGACAACAGGTTGTTTGCAATACACGCATGTTTTTTGTCCTGTATCCACTGCGCCGTCACAGTTTGGACATTTGACAGTAATGACTTTTGCGCCCATCTATCCCGCTTTCCCGTCATGCAGATAACGCTATTTTGCCTCATACAAGATACATGCTATTAGCATGTATTTCAACTTAAATATACATGCTGTTCGCATTTTGTAAAGGCGTTTTCATATCACTAAAATGAGTGTCTATAAGCCTTTTGGACGTGATGAATGACAAATATCCGGGAACTTCTATCGGCAAACATAAGGGCTTTCAGGCATGACCTGGGACTCACACAGTCAAAACTGGCTGAGCTTGCGGACACGAGTACATGCTATATCCAGCAGATTGAGGGAATGAAAAGATTCCCTTCCCCTGAGATGTTGGAACAAATTGCCTCCGCCCTGAAAAAAGATACTCCTGATCTGTTCAGTATCCCCTCTCCCCACGCCGAGTGGAAGGAGAGGGTTCTTTCAAAAGTGAACGATGTGATTCAAAAAGAGATTCTTGAACTTAAAGGCAGATCCCGAAAACCAAAAGGCAAAATTTAGGCGGCGCAGGCATATCAGGGCGCTTGCCGGTTTTTGTTTACTCATCACACAATCTCAAAAAAAATTCATCGCGCAAAATTTTTTCCTTCTGAAAAACGTATAATCTATAGGAAGTTTCGTTTAAAAAAGAAGGGGAAAGCACGGACTCGATGCTGCAAAATGAAGTTGTTTTATAGTCTCATGTGAGAAAATTAGTTAGGAAACTAAATACTTAATTAGCCAAGCCTAAAAATGTCAAATATTTGACAGAAAAAGTGGGGCTTTCGTATTAAAGAGACGACTGGAAAAGTAAAAAAGAGGAATGAGTCTCTGTCGCTGGGCACACTGGAAGAGCCGATTTCAAATGGAAGGAAATATAATAAGATGCCATTATTGTACTTATATCGAGCATTGAGAGAGAGATTTATAGAAGATCTAACTGTTATTGAAACACTCTTTTTTGAGGAAATCTATCCAGTCTTTGCAAATATCGAAGAAGAAGCCCAAGCTATCGCAAAAAAGACATTGAATGATGTTATGCGTTCATATCCTCCTGATGCTGATGATCTTGACCCCGATATGGAAGAAGCCATTATGGAAATTTTTGAAGGACGATGTGAACTTTTGTCCTTAATGCGATACAGAACACTGGCTATGTGGATTATGTGTCTGTGTCAAGCATGGGAACAGCAGCTTATCAAATTTGTAGTTATTGAAACGAAAAACGATGGGCTTTTTGACACGAGAGACGATAGAGCGGTATATGGCCCTGCGGACTTACGAAAAGGATTCTGTTTTGTCAAACGTGTCTTTTCTGATCACGGTGTGGATTTTGAAAGCCTTGAAAGCTGGCAAAAAATATCCGAGCTACGGCATCTTGTGAACACACTCAAACACGCCGAAGGCTCCTCTGCGCACGAATTAAGAAAGCTGCGTCCCGATTATTTTGATTGGGATGGCAGAACTTCTCCTAATGGCTTAGACTCACTGGAACTATTTGGTTCGACTCTCTTAGATGAGACATTGAAAATAAAACCCCAGGATTTTAGGGATTATCGTGCGGCACTTGAGATATTTTGGAATGAATTACCCGAAAATATGAAATATTGTGGGTAGATGTCTGTTCGATGAGCCTGTCATATTTTCTGTGTAAATAGCTTTGCATCATCAGAACGGAACCCGTTCTTTTCCAAACTCTATAGCGAACTGATTGAGAGCCTCGCCCCAGTTGTGCATCGGCATCGTCCATTTTTGGATAAATATATTTTTTCTCGTTGTGAACATCGTATTTACTTAAATTTTGATTTTTAACTCTCTAAGAAAAGCAATAAACTTCATTACGGGGACTCCATAAGCGTTGCAGACATCAGGTATTTTTTTCGGATGGCTTGCTCCAGAAAATGTTTCATCTGAAACCACTGTGCATGATTTTAGAATTGCCAGCGCAATAACAAATGGATCAGCGCCATTTGCTTTGCGCGTTCCGGTTAAAATATCAGGATAGTTTTTTAATATTTCCCGAACCTTCAGCTGAATATTGTCATCGCTGCGAATAAAAATATGCTTTCGTTTGTTTGCCCATTTAAACAAGGCGTCCCCGTCAATACTCAACTCGCCAAGAACTTCGTCGCTGGAAATAGCTGCGCCGTCGTCTATGACTTTCTCGATTTTTGCCCATAGAGTGCCAAATACATCCACTGGATATACTCTATGCAAATTGATGAATACATTTGTATCGAGTACGTATTTAGCGTCGCTCAAGAAATACACAACCTTTCTAATTTCTCGAAATGCTGTATTCGCAATCCAGATAAACAATACGATGCCTCTCGCGGTGTAATTGTATTTTGATTATAGGCGCTTATTACTGTACGGGCATACAATTTACCGACTTGCGAAAAAATATTTTTTTCAGGCGCCACAAAACCTTTTTTTGCGGGGTTTTGCATTTTTTTGTTTCTGGTATATTCGGCGGTATATTGGCTCAATTTTTTTCTGTATACATCGGGGCTGATTTTTTTTAATACCAGCAACCGCCCAATTATTACCTCGCGGCTGACAGAAAAAATACCCGCGATTTTTCGTATAATGTTGTCATCCAATACAAATTGTTTTCCCTGCGGCCAGTTAAACGCAGTAAAAAGCTCATCTTGAGGCACGAGCGCTTCTGCCGCAATTCTATTGCATATATTTTCGATGTTAAAATGGTTATTCAGCCCAATATCAAACGAATTACAGATTCCAGGTGTTTTCGTTAGAATATGGACCAACTCGTGTGCAAGCGTAAAAATACGTGCATTTACTTCATCTTTTCTGTTTACAACAATGATTGGGAAAACAGGATCGTAAATAGTCATCCCGCGTATCTCTGTCTGTTCAAATTTTTCCGCTTGAAATACAAGAATGCTTTTTTCAGATAAGGCTTCTCTGTAATAATTAAAAGCATCATTGGAAGTTTTGAATTTTTTATCCTGCGCCAGAGGTATATCCATGAGGTTTCTTACCATCTGAACAATAGACGAATCATCACTTGTATTGGCGTCTGCATATTGTTCAAAACGCGGAATTGGTATATCCATTTCTGTATAGAGTTCTGTCATAATCTCTCTGCGCGCAGCAATATCAGCGATTAAACATTGCAATTTCACAGAGTGTTTCGGTATTACGCGATTCCCTAAAGTGCGATAGTCTGCACTTTTTGGAAGTTTATGCTTCTCTGGCGGCGTATCGAGAAAGAGCCAGACATACGGTATCTTTACGGTTTTAGCAAACTTTTTGGCTTGAATAACCGTTGGGCGGTTCTCGCCTGCCTCCCAACTCAGATATTTTTCTATCGAAACTTTGGATGCTTTAGCAGCCAGATCCACAGGCATAGAAATTCGTTCTCTTGCCCAAATAAGGATTTGCGGCGTTATATGTGCATAGAGTATTGCCAATTCAACCGCCTCCTTTTTACTGGTCAATAACTACCGGAGAATGTTCTTTGCGGCAAGCGGAGTAGCTTCCGCGCTTCACAGCGACTGGCAAAATAATATGTCTGCATAATTCTTTATACTCTGCCAGTATCGGCAATACAAGGGAATTTAGCCTCAAATGGCGGCAAAAACACGGAATTCCGAAACATTATTCCGTCTTGTTTCACGTGGTTATCAAAATCAAAGACAGGCGCGAGCAGTAGATCAGGCGTAAGTATTGAATTTATTACTGTGTCAGCGCGCTGTATTCCAGCTCAAGCCGCCGCAGGGCATGGAGGGAATCCAGCGCGGTCATGCGCGCGCGCCCAGGCGTCCTGCGCGTCGGTCAGGTTGTTCAGCGTGGCGCGCCCCTGCGTGTATCTGGTATATACCATGGTAACGCGCGTGGCCGCCGCCTCAACGCTCTGATTGGCG
>JAITCI010000015.1 GCA_031283155.1 Spirochaetota bacterium
CAGGGGTATTTTCCGCAGTTTGGACAAAGCGGCGGCTCCGCCCCGCAAACGCATGGATATTTTCCGCAGTTCGGGCAAGGGCATTCGCACGGGCTTTTCCCGCATATTTCACATTCCACAGCTACAGGCTCGCCGTCAAAATCCTTGTCCGCGAAATGCCGCGTGACATTTCGAAAATCCATAATCGTAAAATACCGCTTATCTTCCTCCCAGAGCAGGCGCGTACCCCTCCCGATTATCTGCTTAAATTCATGTATGGAGTTAATCACATTATCCAATACAATCAGTTTGACTGTTTTGCAATCCACACCCGTAGACAAAAGTTTTGATGTTGTGGCAATAACGGGGTGGATTTCCCGCGCGTCAATGAAATTCTCAAGCTGCTTTTTCCCTTCGTCGTCGTCCCCGGTGATACGCATCACATAGCGTTCATTTTGGCTGACCAGATCGCTGTTTTGGTTGCTTAATTCCGTACGGAGGCGGAGGGCATGGTTGACCCCCGTGCAAAACACAATGGTTTTGGAGTACCGCCCGTTTTTATGCAGCCACTCTGTGATACGTTCCGCAACCTTGCGGGTGCGCTTAACCAGAATGATGTTCCTGTCGTAATCGGCGGCGCCATATTCGCGGTCTTCGATTTCGATCCCGTTATCATCAAGCTGCCCCTTTTCGGGACGCCAGCCCAGATCGACGTTCATGCCCACGCGAATAACCTTATAGGGCGCAAGGAAACCATCCTCTATGCCCTGCTTCAGACTATATATATATATCGGTTTGCCAAAATACCCGATGTTGGAGACCTCGTTTGTTTCCTTTGGGGTGGCGGTCATACCGATCTGGGTGGCGCTGCTGAAATACTCAAGTATCCTGCGCCAGAGCGATTCCTCCTTCGCGCTGCCGCGATGGCATTCGTCTATCACAATAAGGTCAAAAAAACCGGGCTTAAATTCGCGGAAGGGTTCTCTCTGCTCGTCGCCCGCGAGCTGCTGATACAGCGAAAGGTAAATCTCATACGCGCTGTCGAGCTTTTTATCGCTGATCTTTGTCATTATTTTCGCAAACGGTTTAAAATCCTGCTGCATTGTCTGGTCAACAAGAATGTTGCGGTCGGCGAGAAACAGGATTTTCCTTTTTTTGCCGGACTTCCAAAGCCGATGGATAATATGAAACGCGGTATAGGTTTTGCCCGTTCCCGTGGCCATAACCAGCAGGATCCGGTTTTGCCCGCGCGCGATTGCTTCCATAACGCGGTTTACCGCCACAGCCTGATAATAGCGCGGAGTTTTTTCGCCAACCTGAAAATAATAGGGCTCGGTGATGAGCTTTTCCTGCTCCGGCGTGATCCCGCGCTTGTCAATATAGCGCGTCCACAATTCTTCCGGCGCGGGAAAGCAATCGAGCGCGATTTCGCGTTCCGTGCCGCTTAGCATATCGTGTTCAAGAAAGGCGGCACCGTTGGAGCTGTATACAAAGGGGATATCAAGGATTCGGGCGTATTCCATGCCCTGCTGTATGCCCTCGCCGACAGGGAAGCGGTTCGCTTTTGCTTCCACAATGGCAAGGGGAATATTGCGCTTGTAATACAGAATGTAGTCGGCCTTTTTTCTCTCGCCGCGCTCGACGGTACTCCCGCGAACAATCACGCGCCCGTCGGTAAAGCTGTGTTCCATGCGTATCTGGGAATGCCTGTCCCACTTGCTCTCAATGGCGGGAGTGATATACAGGCGTTTGATATCTTCTTCGCTGAGCTTTTCCACCCGACCCTCGCCTGCTTCTCAAAAATTGCGCATGGAAAAATTACGGCTGTTATAAGCGCGCGTCCAGAATTACCGATGATCCTTTATTCGAGCCTTCATTCGTGAATTTCGCGGCTCAAATGCCTTTTTATTCGCCATATTCGCGGCTCAAATAAACTGCCCTTTTATTGAAAATAAATCGCACCCGGTGCCCCTTCCCGGCTTTGCTCTATGGTGGAGCAGCCAGAGCAAAGGGAAAAGGGTATTCGCATGAAATTTGAATGGGATAATGCGTAATGAGAAAGAAGTGGAAAATGTGAAGGTACATAGGGTATACTTCCAGACAGCCATACACATTTTTTGTGACCCTTTTCGTATGGAAAGACATGATGCTGACTCAAGTGTTGACGAAGATCGTTGGCAGACTATGGGGTATTTTAATGATGTGCTTTTTGTTGTATATACAGAGCGAGGAGACAGTACGCGCATAATATCGGCTCGGGTAGCGGAGCCTTTTGACTAGGACACGGAGGTACTGTCCCGCGCTGTGACAGGATGTCACAAGTGAGCGCGGGGAAGGAGAATGTATCATGGCAATAGTGAGATTCACGGTTGGAGAAGAGCCAACCCCTGAAGAAGATGCTGCAATGGAAGCCGCACTTGAAGCGGCGGCGAAGCTGCCCTATGTATATGATCCCGATTGCCCGCCGCTTACAGAAAAGCAGTTAGCAGAGTTCCGCCCTGTAAATTTTGCGAGTATGGAAGAGCGGGCGCGGGCTATGGCGCAGAGCAAAATTCACGTTTGAGATTGTTCTGGATGCGCTCCAGATACTTTTCCTGCGTTTATGTATCCTTTTTCAACGCCTGCACCTGCGCGGCGGACAGTTCGGTAAGCCGCGCCACTTGCTCTACAGGCATACCTTCGGCAAGAAGGTTACGCGCGATTTTTTCTTCCGCTTCCGCTTTGCCTTCTTCCCTGCGCTGGCGCAATTCCGGGAATATTTCGTTAAGCGCCTCTTCCCGCGTTAGCAATCGCTTTGCCATATTTTTAGCCTCCAAAAATGTCTTCGGGTTTGCCCGTATGAGTATATCTAAATAAGCGCCTGTATACATCCTGAATTTATCGTCTTTGCTCTTCTCCAGTATAACGCTTGCCGCATCCACTCTCAAATTCTTTGAAAGCGACCTGAGCCAGAGGTTCTCGCTCTTCGGCAAAAGCGGAGACTCAAGAATTTGTATCGGGAGATAGTCTCCCGTAATCAGATAAATTCCGGGCGCGGGGTGCGCTACCGTGTATTTTCGCTCCTCCGTGAGATAATGCAATAATGCGCGTGGATGCCTTGCGCCCACAAAGGTAAGACTTACATCAGAATAGTCAACACCCAGTGTATTTGCCGCATAGTTACACGCATACGCGCACACCTGCAAAAAATCCCGCACAGAAAAGTAATCGCCCGGACTTTTGTATTCGATGATGTTATGTCCGCGAAAAATGCGGGCAATACTTTTGTCGATTATCACATCTTTTTTCTTTTTGACGATAAGTACATCAATACGCATCGGTTCCGATGTAATCTGGTGCTCGTAGGCATATTCCAGATCATCGCGATAATCATACAATTCAAGCCGGATGGCGTCGTAAAACGCCTGATGCCAGAGCAGCTTCTCATGTTTGCCGGAATCTTTCTCATG
Organism: Spirochaetota bacterium; assembly: GCA_031283155.1. GTDB lineage: Bacteria > Spirochaetota > JAGLSM01 > JAGLSM01 > JAKPMW01 > JAKPMW01. Next base: position 3,429 of record JAITCI010000015.1, read on the forward strand.
CGCCATAAGCGGCCTCTCCACAGGTATTTCGTACTATAGAAAGACGCGAGGCGCGTACCGGGTTCGCTTTTTTTATTTTTTTTCTTTTTTTTAGCTCTGCGGGACGATGATTTTATGGGATATCGCCTCGGTTACCCCTATACCCCGCGCCTGTCGCAACATCCTGTTGCACCCACAGGGCATAAACGCGCGGGGCGCAAACTTCGTGTTTGCGGAACGGCAGAGCGCCAAACTGATAATGGCGGTCTCTGCGCATTTCATCCCGTATGCAATACCTGTTCCCAAAACAAAATACAAACTCATGCGCCTACAGGGGTGAAGGCACAGGCGCAATCCACTTTAACAATGTTCCCCCTGGATTGCTTCGCCGCTCACGCGACTCGCAATGACAGGAGAAATGCGCCTACCCAGCCGATGGCGCTGCTTCGTACAATGCGCAATCACACGATCTCGGTGTAGCTGCCCAGGTAATGAAATTCCTCGCACATATTTTCCAGCTCGCAGATGAGTTCGCTGAACTGCTTTGAGTAGATCGAGGTTTCCAGATCAAAATAGAACATGAATTCGAAATCCCTGTCCGGAATCGGGCGGCTCTCGAGTTTGACGATATTCACGCCCAGGGTATATATGCGCCCGAGTACCCGATAAAGCGCGCCGGGTTTGTGCGCGGTGGTGAGCATGATGCTGGTTCGATCCGCGCCCGGGTAAATTTCCAGATCCCTGGAGATGCAGATAAAGCGGGTGTAGTTAATGCCCCCGTCCTGCACCGAGCTCTCCACGCATTTGAGGCCATAGAGTTCGCAGCAGGAACGGGAGGCCAGCGCCGCTACGTCGCTCCTGCCCGATTCGGCCACCATTTTCGCGGCTTCGGCGGTGTTGGCGGCGGCGGTGATCTTTACGTCCTTGCCTAAACTCTTCAGGTAGCCCGCGCACTGGTTGATCGCCTGCTCGTGCGAAAAGATTTCGCGGATGGCATTTTTTTTGACGCCTTCCTTCGCGAGCAGATTGTGATCGATCTTGAGCCGCACGCTCCGCGCGATCTTGAAGCTGTAGCGCATCATGAGATCGTAGACCATATTGACCGAACCGGCTGCGCTGTTTTCCAGCGGCAATACTCCATACTGGCACAGGCCGTCGCGGATCGCCCCGAATACTGCGTCGAAGCTCGTGAAATACAGGATGTTGGGTTCGGTGAACAGGCGGTCGCAGGCGATCTGCGCGTACGCGCCTTCCGCGCCCTGACAGGCGGCCAATGCGTGCTGCGGGAATACCCTCTCGGTATGCTCCGCCGCGCTTAAAATGGTTTTGCTGAGTTCGGACGCGGGATGCAATATGCTCCCCTGGCGCGCGCGGCTTAGCTCAAACAGCATGGAGTACAGCATATACGAATAGGAGCGCAGCGCGTCGCCCGCCTTCTCGCCCATGGCGGCAAGCTTCTCCCGCTCGCGCGCGCTATCCAGCGCGGGCAGCCCGTGTTCCTTTTTGTATTCCGCGATTTGCTGCGAGATGTCCATCCGCTCTTTGAACAACTGCAAAAGCGCGTCGTCCACCTTGTCGATGTGTTCCCGATAGTCTTGCAGATCCATTCCGTTCCTCCTTGTGCTTTATCTGTCCAGCCAGGCGTCATATAAGGCGATAGCCGCCGCCGCTTCCACGCAGGGTACCGCGCGCGGAACGATGCAGGGATCATGGCGTCCCTGCACCTGTATATATGTATTTTCCGCGCGCGCGAGGCTTACGCTTTCCTGCCTGATGCCGATGGAGGGCGTGGGCTTGTATGCCGCGCGGAACAGAACGGGCATACCGCTTGTTATCCCGCCCAATATGCCGCCGTGGTTATTCGTGCGCGTCCGCACGTTTTCGCCGTCCATATAAAAGCCGTCGTTATTCTCCGAGCCCCGCAGCGCGGCGCCCGCGAAGCCGCTCCCGAATTCGATCCCTTTAATAGCCGGTATCCCAAAGATGATCGCGGCGATACGGTTCTCGATGCCGTCAAAGATCGGATCGCCCAATCCGGCGGGCAGACCAATCGCGGCGCACTCGATGATACCGCCGACCGAATCGCCCTTGTCGCGCGCGTCGGTAATCCTAAGCCGCATGGCTTCGCCCGCTTCACGCCGGAGTGTGGGCAGGGGATTATTCCGGATAGTCTCAAAATCCATGACGGACACGCCCACAGGATCAAAGGGATCATCCCAGGCGCCGCCGATTTGCAGGATATGCGCGCCAATGGAAACCCCGAGGCTGCGTAATATTTGCAAACATATTCCTCCGGCGGCGCACAGGGGGGCGGTTAATCTCCCCGAGAAATGCCCGCCTCCCGCCGCGTCCTGATGTCCGCCGAATTTTATATGCGCGGCAAAATCGGCGTGCGACGGGCGCGGGGTATCGCGCATCTCGGCGTAGTCGGCCGCGCGGACGTCGGTATTGCGGATGATCATGGCAAGCGGCGCGCCGCAGGTAATTTCGCGCGCGAGACCGGAGAGGATCTCCGGCATATCATTCTCCGCGCGCGCGGTCGCAAGATCGCTCTGCCCGGGTGCGCGCCGCCTGAGGAATGCGCGCAGCTCGGCTATGTCGATCCTGATTCCGGCGGGCAGCCCGTCGATGGAAACCCCTATCGCAGGGGAATGCGACTGTCCAAAAATGGATATTCGAATCTTTTTTCCGTAGAGCGAGGACATGGGTCACTCCCCTTTCGTTGTTATGGCAAGATCTCTATTGAGCCGCCCAGTGCGCGCATATCCTCAAAAAATCCGGGATAGGATTTGCCGACCGCCTCCGCGCCCCGGATCACCACCGGTCCGCAGGCGATAGACGCCGCAATCGCCGAGGCCATCGCGATCCGGTGATCGCCCCAAGAGGAGGCCTCGCCGCCCGTAAGCGCGCCTCCATGGATACAGAGCCCGTCCTCCGTTTCGCAAATATCCGCGCCCAGGCCGCCCAGTACGGAGGCAATGGCGGCCAGCCGGTCGCTTTCCTTCGTACGCAATCGCGCGGCGTTGCGGATGACGGTCTCCCCTTCGGCGGCGGCGGCTGTCACGGCCAATATCGGCACGAGGTCGGGGATATCCTCCGCGTCGATTGTCATGCCCCGCAGTTTCCCGCCGGATACGGTCACGGCGTTATCGCTCGTCTCCACCCGCGCGCCGAATCCGGAGAGGATATCCAGAATCGCGCGATCACCCTGCCGCGATTCCATAGAAAGCCCGGCGCAGGTAACGCCCTCGCCCTGCGCGCCCGCCGCCAGCCAGAACGCGGCGTTTGACCAGTCGCTCTCAACACGCGCTGTGCCGGGCGATCTAAATTTCTGTCCGCCCGGTACTGAAAAAACCGTACCATCAAATTTAATTTGTATGCCGAATTTTTCAAGCATCGCGAGCGTTAATTCAATATAGGGAAAGGATTCCGCGCGCCCGATCAACCGGATCTCGCTCGCCCCGTCCAGCAGAGGCAATGCGAATAAAAGCCCGCTGATGAATTGCGAGGATACGCCCGCGTGCAGCGAATACTGCCCCGAAATGAGCTTCCCGGCAGCATGAAACGGCGTCGAGCCTTGCGGCGATAATTCGCATCCGTGGCGGACAAGCTCTTCGTACAGGGGGGAGAGAGGGCGCTGCGGCAGCCGCCCCTCCAGAATGAACGAAGCCCGTCGCCCGAGCGCGCAGACTATCGGCAGCATGAACCGGAAGGTACTCCCGCTTTCCGCGCACGAGAGCGCCGCGTCGTCATACGCGCATTGCAAAGGATATACCGTATAACCGTTCGGCTCGCGCTCGATCCGCGCGCCGAGCGCGGAAAGACAAGCTATCGTCGCCGCGATATCTCCGGACTCGTCCGGGAATGTGCCCACCGACGTACAGCGCTCCCCAAATATGACGCGCGTGGGGGCGTCCGCAAGCGCCGCCGAGATGAGCGCCCTGTGCGCCTGCGACTTGGATGGAATCGCGTCAACCGTGCCGCCGAGCCGCCCCGGTAAAATTTTTATGTTCATAACAAACTCCCGACCCCTATGAATTGCGAATCCCCGCGACGCGATACCCATTCGGGTACAGGAGGCGCAATCCAGGGGGAAACATTTTTTACATGGATTGCTTCGCTTTGCTCGCAATGACAAAAAACAACACTTTAATTCTGCCCCTCGCAAAAACGCGCGGCATCCATGCCGCTGCTCGGGACAGTACATCCATGTACTAGACAGCAAGCCGGACAAAGTCCGCGAATTCGTCAAGACTGAAATCTTTGGCCGCGCACTTCCCTATCCTCTCCGGCAGGATCAGGGTGATGCGCTTTCCGCTTCGCTTCTTGTCAAAGAAGGCGGCGTCGATCAACTGATCCGGCGTGATATCCGTCGCCGTGGGCAAATGATAACGCCTGACTGCCTCGGTAATTTCAAGATGACATTCCTGATCGCAGAATCCGGCGCGCGCAGCCCCGCGGCTCGCGAGTACCATGCCGATGGCGACGGCGCTCCCGTGCGGTACGCTATAATCGCTGTGCTTCTCGATCCCATGCCCGAGGGTATGCCCGAAATTCAGGAGCTTGCGTATGCCGGTCTCATGCTCATCCGCAGTGACGACGTCGCGCTTGATGGTTATATTGCGCGTGATGATATCCTCCATATTGGACTGCATCGGCTCTTTCAGGATCGCGAATAACTCCGCGCTCAGGATCACACCATGCTTGATCATCTCGGCGCAGCCGTCGTTAAAAATTTCCGCAGGCAGCGTATCGAGGGTCTCGTAATCACAGAGTACGATATGCGGCTGATAGAACGCGCCGGCAAGATTTTTGCCCTCCGGCAGATCCACCGCCGTTTTGCCGCCGACGGACGAATCCACCATCGAAAGCAAAGTGGTGGGAAGCTGCGCGAACCCAATGCCGCGCAGGTAGGAGGCCGCCGCGAATCCCGCCATATCGCCCACCACGCCGCCGCCTAACGCGACCAGCACATCCTGCCGCGTCAGTTTTGCCTGGGCAAGCGCGCGGAGGATCGCCGTATAGGTTTCCATTGTTTTCGAGCGCTCGCCGTGCGGGAACACAAAGCGCGCCACGGCATAGCCTGCCGCCCGCAGCGAACGCTCCGCAGCGTCTCCGTATAATTTGTTTACAATATCGTCGGTTATGAGCGCGGCTGTCTCTCCCCCGCAGACCGCCATGATCCGCCCGCCGGCTTCGGATAACAGGCCTCCGCCGATATACACAGTATATTCCCTGGACGTATATACAGATACGCTTCTCACCGCCGATCCACCTCTTCTTTCAGCCGCTTGCCTTCGTACAGCAGAGCCTCGAGCGCGCCTTTGTTTTTGCTCTCGAGCGCGTTTTTATATTTTTGAATGGAAGCCATAAATATATCAAGTTCGCCGAGCAGATGATCGCGGTTCTCCAGAAAGAGTTCCGCCCACAGCGCTTCATTGAGCCATGCCACGCGAGTTAAGTCCTTATAGCTTCCGGCGGAAAAACCCTTATGCTCCAGTACGGTCGGGCTTTTGATGAAGGCATTGGATACCAGATGCGCCATTTGCGAGGTGAAGGCGATCATCGCGTCGTGCTTTTCCGCAGTGGTAATGGTGAGCCGCCCGAATTCCGCCGGCGCGAGCAGCTGCTTCACCCTGTCAAGAAACAGGATATCGTCATACACGGGCGGCACGATGATCATGGGCGCGCCCTTAAACATATTCGCCTTGCTGTGTTTAAAGCCCGACTGCTCGGTTCCCGCCATGGGGTGCCCGCCCACAAAGGTAAAACCATAGCGCGCGGCGGCCTGAAACCCGGCGGCGCATATATGTATTTTGGTGCCGCAGCTATCGATGACAACGGCTTCGGGGCGGAAATATTGCGCCTTCCCGTGCAGAAAATCGATAGCCGCGCGCGGATAGATCGCGATCAAAATCAGATCGCAATAGCGCAGCGCATCGTCATCAAGCGGCGCGTCCGCCGCGCCGGAAAGGATCGCGAAATCGAGTATGCTCATGTCGGCGTCATGCGCGTATACGGTATGCCCGGCTGCCTTGTAGGCTTTGGCGAACGAACCGCCAATCAGCCCCAGTCCGATAACGCCGACTTTCATATTCGTCTCCTCAGCGCGCCGCGATCACTTCGCGAATCCGCTGCATTTTTTCAGAGAGATGCGCAAACTGTTCCAGCGTGAGGGACTGGGCGCCGTCGCATACCGCGTTTTGCGGATCGTTATGCACCTCTATAAGTATCCCGTCCGCGCCGCTCGCCACGGCGGCCAGCGCCATCTGCGGGACATAGCGCGATACGCCTATCGCGTGGCTGGGATCGATGATCACCGGCAGATGCGAGAGTTCCTGGAGTACCGGCACGGCGGAGAGGTCGAGGGTGTTTCGGGTGTAGGTCTCAAAGGTGCGGATGCCGCGCTCGCACAGGATCACGTTTTCGTTGCCCTCGGCCATGATATACTCCGCGCTCATCAGGAGTTCCTTGAGGGTATTCGCGAAGCCGCGCTTCAGGAGTATCGGTTTGCGAAGCTGCCCCAGTTCCTTCAGTAACTCGAAGTTCTGCATATTCCGCGCGCCCACCTGGATCACGTCGACCGGCTCAAAGAGCGGGAGATGCGCGGCGTTCATGATTTCCGTGACGATGGGCATACCGGTTTTGGCTCTGGCCTCCAGCAAAAATTCAATGCCCTCGGCGCGCAGTCCCTGAAAATCATAAGGCGACGTGCGCGGCTTGAACGCGCCTCCGCGCAGAAGACGCGCGCCCGAGGCCTGCACGCTTTCGGCCACGCATACAATTTGCTCCGGCGATTCCACCGAGCAGGGGCCGGCGATCACCTGAAAATTACCGCCGCCCAGTATAACCCCGCCGATATTGACCGCTGTGTCCGCCGGATGAAATTTGCGGTTCGCGCGCTTGAAGGGCTCGTTGATCCGTTTGACGGATTCCACGATCTCGAGTCCTTCCAGAAGATCAACGTCCACCTGACTGGTATCGCCGACAAGGCCGATGATGGTTTGAAATTCCCCCTCGGAGACATGGGTTTTCAATCCGCGCGACCTGAACCACGCGAGCAGGCTGTCGATTTGCTGTTTGCTCGCGCCGGGCTTCACAACTGCTATCATTTTCGTCTCTCCTTGTTCTCACTCCCCTGCGTTCAATCGCCATCCTTGGCTACGCAGGGGCGTTTACGTCGTGTAAACGGAAATAAAAAGCCCCGCAGTGATTTTCCTGCGGAGCCTTAACCTGAGCATCTATCGCGGTTAAGCGGATTGACCGGCAGCGAAAATCACTCTCGCTTTCCAGCGAAAGCTAAAGTAATAAAAGTAAAAAAAGTATCTCGCTGCGAATAAACGCTGCATATTTGTCCTGCGCTCCTTCTGAAAAAAACTTGCGGATAAGAGTTTCCTGTAGACTGCTTTGAGTATATCCAGACTTGCTATAGGTGTCAAGCGGAGTTATTAAAAAAATCCGGGTACTTACTTTGGGGGCAAGGCAATGCTTTCATTTGTGCAATTTTCTGTCTGGCGGAAGCAGCACTCGACCGGCACACACCGCTTGCCTCATCCCCTTATGCGCGCCATGCCCAGACAGATCGCGTCGTCGTAGAATACCGTGAACTGCCCGGGGGCGCAGCCCCCGTCGCGGCCATCCAGAAGCGTCACGCGCCCGCCGCCCGCTTTGGCCTCATAGCGGCAGGAGAAAAAATGGGGGCCGTGGCGCAGCTTGCAGCGGAGTGCGCACGCGCAACCGAGCATAGCGCGTCCTCGTTCATCGTTGATTAAAAAAGGCTCTTCCACGTCAAATTCGCTTTTCAATTCTTCTTCGTAGCCGTCCGCGTGGGCGACATATATGATGTTGCGCGTAACGTCCTTCGAGAGTACAAACCAGGGCCCGCCGGAGAGGCCAAGCCCGGTGCGCTGCCCGACTGTATGGAACCAATACCCCTTATGGGCACCGAGGCGCTTGCCGCTCCGCTGTTCGATGATGTCGCCCTCGCGCTCGCCGAGATAGGCGCGCGCAAAATCGTGAAATTTTATCCTGCCCAAAAAGCATATCCCCTGGCTGTCCCTGCGTTCTGCCTGCGGGAGCTTAGCGGCTTTTGCAATGGCGCGCACCTCATGTTTCAGCAAATTCCCCAGCGGAAAGAGGGTGCGCGCAAGCTGCGCCTCGGAAAGATGCGCGAGAAAATAGGTCTGATCCTTAACGGTATCGGCCGCAGTCCCAAGATGCAGCCCGCGCTCATCCCCGATATGCCGCGCGTAATGGCCGGAGGCGACCCGCTCATAGCCCTCAATTCGATCAAAAAAAGCGCCGAATTTTATTTTCTCATTACAAAATATATCGGGGCTGGGGGTGCGCCCGGCGCGGAGTTCATCCAGGGTATAGTGCACAATCCTCTCGTAATACTCGCGCTGCAAGGGGATAATTTTAAGCGGTACCCCAAACTGCTCGCAGCACGCGCGCGCAAAACGGATGTCCTCGTCCCAGGGACACTCGCCCAAAAAACTGGTTTCATCCTCAAGCCAAATTTTGAGATAGTATGCGGTGCAGTCATGCCCGGCGTCGGCAAGGAGCTTGAGCGCGACCGCGCTGTCGACGCCGCCGGAGAGAAGAACCGCTATCTTCATTGCGCCTCACTTGCACGCTTCGCGCGGCGCGGGGTGGCCATCGCGCGCGCGCATCGAAAGCATCAATATAGAGAGGTCAGCCGCGCGGACGCCCGCGAGACGCGCGGCCTGCCCGAGGGTGCGCGGGCGGATTTTTTCGAGAACCTCGCGCGCCTCCGCCGAGAGGGAACGCATCGCGCTGTAAACAATCCCCTCCGGAATATGCTTCTCTTCCATTTTCAAAAAGCGCGCGGCGTCCTCGCGTTCACGCGCGATATAGCCCTCGTAGCGGAGTTCAATACGCGCGGCCTCCAGTACACGGTTATCGCACACCTCCGGACGGAGAGCAGGCCAACGCGCCGGATCAATATCCTGCAGCAAATCCCCAAGAGGGAGATTCGCCCGCAGCGCAAGCTGCGCGAGCAAAACCGGGTGCGCCGCCTCGGGCAGGTTCAATTTCCGTAAATGGATATTCGCTTTTTCCGGCGCGATATGGATACGACGCAGCGCATCAAGAGCTGCGGCAAGGCGCTCCTCGAAGACGATCTCTTCCTCCCACTCCGCGTCGCTGACCAAACCAATCTCATGCCCATAACGCAGCAGGCGGCGATCTGTGGTATCCTCGCGCAGGAGAAGACGAAACTCCGCGCGTGAGGTGAACATACGGTAGGGCTCAAGCGGCGCTTTGGAAATCAGGTCGTCGATTAATACGCCGATATAGGCCTCGTGCCTGCCGAGAATGATCGGTTCCTGCCCATGATACGCGCGCGCGGCATTAACGCCCGCCATGATTCCCTGGGAAGCCGCCTCCTCATAGCCGGATGTGCCATTGATCTGCCCCGCGAGATAGAGTCCGCGAATGCGCTTGGTCTCGAGGCTGTGCGCAAGCTGGCTGGCCGGAACAAAATCATACTCAATCCCGTAGCCGTATCGCGCGACACGGATATTTTCAAGCCCGCGCACGGTCTTCAGCGCCGCCTCCTGCACCTCCTCCGGCAGAGCGGTCGGAAAGCCGTTCACGTATATCAGATCGCTCTCCGCCCCCTCGGGTTCGAGAAAGAGCTGGTGGCGCTCCCGTTCCGAAAAACGCACAATTTTGTCTTCGATTGCCGGACAATACTTGGGGCTGGGGCCTGTTATATCGCCGGTGTACTGGGGCGCGCGATCAAGGGCGTCGCGAATGATCGTATGCGTATTGGGATTGGTCCAGGCGATAAAGCACGGAAGCTGCGGGAGATACGGAAATTCCGCGCGCGGGGTGCGGCGCGAGAAGGGCCGCGTCAGAGGATCGCCGTCCTGCGCCTCGAGGACATCGAGATCCACACTCGCGCGGTACAGCCTCGGCGGGGTGGAGGTCGCAAGCCGAGACACGGTTACACCCAGCGCCCGCAATGACTCCGAGATACCCACGCTCGCCGCCTCGCCGTACCTGCCGCCTGCCCGCGTTTTGAGTCCATTATAGAGAACGCCGTTTAAGAAAGTGCCGGTCGCCACGATCACAAACCGGCTTTCCAATTCCATACCGGAGGCAAGCCGCACACCGCGCGCGCTCAGCCTTGCGGATGGATCGCCATCAGCGAGAATGGTCTCCGCGCGATCCTCAATGACGTCAAGACCGGGCAGCGCCACCATAAAATGCGACGCCTCCTGCTCGTAGAGGGCGCGATCAGCCTGCGCGCGCGTCGCATGCACGGCCGCCCCCTTCGAGAGATTCAGGGTGCGCATTTGCAGCGAAACGCGATCACACAAAAATCCCATTATCCCGCCGAGCGCGTCGATCTCGCGGACGAGATGTCCCTTCGCGGTTCCGCCGATGGCCGGATTGCAGGACATACGCCCGAGCGCCCTGCTGTCAGGCGTTATGAGCGCGACGCGGGCGTTCGCATCTCCGCATCGCAGGATACGCGCGGCAGCCGAGGCGGCCTCGATCCCCGCATGGCCGCCGCCAATCACAATAACTCCATAGGTCTGCATACAATCCGCCTGTGCATAATAGCGTCATAATGAAGTTACTCCATTTTGACCGGGCGGGGCGCTATCTTTCATTATTACCTTTCAGGACAAAGGCAAAAAATGACACGAAAAAAGATGAGCATAATAGTTACGGTGTATAACATCGAAAACTATATTGAGCGGTGCCTGGAATCTCTGGTGCATCAATCCCTGCAGGAGATTGAAATTATTTGCGTCAATGACGGCAGCACGGACAAGAGTCTTGAGATACTCAATAGATATGCCGGAAAATACCCGGATATGATCAGCGTTTTTACAAAAGAAAACGGGGGCGGTGACTGGGGAGCAAGAAATTTCGGGGTAAAAAAAATCAACACAGGATATTTCAGCTTTGTTGACGGGGACGATTATGTACACAGGGATTATGCCCTGAAATTATACTCCGCCATTGATGAGAATAACGCGGATATGGCGATCTGTGCCTTTGAAAGGAGAGACGCCGCCACAGATAAAAAAATTTGCAGCGATATGGATAAATTCGGGCATAGGATAATTACCGTTGACGGTAAAGACAGTATATTGGCTTTCATGAATGTGGCGCTCTGGAACAAGGTTTTCAGAGCAAGCAAAGTAAAGGATATTGAATATCCTGCAATTCGGGTCGTAAGCGATCTGTTTTTAATGCTCGCCGCCATGCCAAATCTTGAAAAAATAGTTATCATCCCTGATATTCTTTATTACTACATGATGAGAAGAGATTCCTTGATACACAATGTGCGGGAGGCCGACCTGGGCGCTTATGAAAAAAATTTCCTGACGATAAAAGAGATGTATACGTCCAACGCCGCCTATACGAAATTTTCCGACTATATTAATCTTATGGTTTTTATGCACTATGGTATGGCGACAATTTTCAGATTGTCATACGCCTGCGGGGGTGCCGCATTAAAAAACCATTGCGCCAGAATCAATAATTTTATAAATACAGAATTTCCTGGCTGGAGAAGTTCTCCATTTTTGAAATTTTCATATTGCCTGAAAAAGGGCGTGAAACATTGCGCCTTATATGTCATTCATCTTTTGTATAAAATGAATATGAGCCTGCTTTTTGTACGCATATACCGATTCACGGTAGACGTATTAAAAATAGATATTAAGTATTAACGACGTCTGAGGGCAATAAAGAGTTCGCGCTGCAAAAACGCTTTCCCAAAAATAAGCTGAAGCAGGGCTTCGCCCGCCGCGAGCAGCCAATCCATGAACCGCCCCGGAATTGTATACAGGATATCGGGGATCCGCGAGAAGCCCCGAATGACAATCACCTCAAGCCCGCTCTGCCCGGCCAGCGCGCGCAATTCGGTCTTCGTTGTGCGGTAAAATTTGACCGCAGTGCGGCCAAAAATATTCAGGGAATGTTTGTTCGGCATGGTGAAGACAAGCACACCGCCCGGCGCGAGTCTATCCGCAAGCGCCTTGACTGCGGCTTTCCATTCGCTATTGTATTTGAGTACACGGATCGCGCTGATGAACACAAAATTCCCACCCGCCTCCTCCGGTAATCCGCCTGCGGCTATATCTGCGCACAAAAATTGAATCGGGTGGGAAAAATTAAGCCCCCGGCAGACGGCAAGCATAGCCTCGGCGATATCCACTCCGGTAAGCCTTGCCTCGGGCGGCGCCAGCCGATCATGGAGCGCAAGGATGCGCCCATTGCCGCAGCCCACGTCCAGATAGACGCCCGGAAGCTGCGGGCAATTACGTTCTATAAATGAAAGCTCTTGTGCGGAGATGCGCTGGCGCGAAGGCGTTCGCCAAACCTCGCTATAGCCTGCCCCCAGCGCATTCCAGTGCGCGCGGTTTTCTTCGCGTTCCAGCCTCATTTCACCTTTGAGGAGAACATGGCCTTGAGAGTTTCGAGGATATCCGCCGGCAGCATGATGATCTTGCCGTTATTCGACTCGCTCATCTTCGTTATGCCCTTCACGTACTCCTGCCCAAGCAGATAGACCAACGGATCGCCGTGCGTCTCCTTCAGCGAAAGAGCGACCATGGAGATCGCGTTTGCCTCCGCCTGCGCAAGCCTCTCGCGCGCCGCCGCCTCGCGCTGCGCCGCTTCGAGTTTGGCCTCCGCCTCGAGGATACGCGCGCGCTTCTCGCGCTCGGCCTTCATTTGCAATGTCATCGCCATCGTGATATCTTCGGGCGGCTGGATGTCGCGTATCTCCACGCGCGTGATCTTTGTTCCCCAGGCGTCGGTCGCCTCGTCCAGAATTATCAGGAGTTCGGCATTGATCTTCTCGCGCGAGGAAAGCGATTCATCCAGGGTCATACGCCCCATGATGGAACGCAGGGTGGTCTGCGCGATATTCTGAATCGCCCAGCGCAGATTGGTAATTCCGTAATACGATTTATAGGGATCCATGATCTTGAAATAGACGATGCCATCGACATTCAGTGAGGCGTTATCGCGCGTGATGATCCCCTGCTTGGGGAGATCCAGCACACACTCGCGGATATCCACTTTTTGCGCCACGCGGGAAAAAATCGGGTTGATGAGGTTGAGTCCGGGGTTGAGGGTAGCGACATATTTGCCGAATCGCTCAACGATCCAGTTTTCCGCCTGCGGAACAATCCGCACCCCTTTCAGGATCAGCACCAGAACAAAAAAGAGTAAAAAAACAATGAGAGCTGTTTGCATACAATATTCCTCCTATGCCTGATTATCTCGCCACTCAACTCGTTTTACCAGAAGGCGCACCCCGCGAGCCTCGACCACGCGAACCTTTGCCCCCTCGGGAATATTCTCCTCCGCCACCGCCGCCCAGCGTTTGAGTCCATAGAGGTACACGGAAAGCTCGACCTCGCCCGGACTATCCACGCCGATGGCCTTTGAAACCACGCCCACCTGTCCGCTGACCGTGGCGTCGCGATCCTCCTCCAGCACGTCGCGGCGGAAAAACTTTTTGAACCAGAATTGCCAGGCAAGAAGGAACGCGAGGGAAGAAACAAGGAAAAAAATCCACTCGGCAACCTCGGAACTCAGTACCCCAATAGCCATGAGACCAGAAGTCAAAAGCGCGCCCAGGCCAAACCAGAACAATACAAAACCGGGCGCAAGCACCTCCAGCCCCATCAGCGCGAGTCCGATGATAAACCAGGTGAGAGCTGAAAGCATCCATTGCCTCCATAATAAACGCGCCGCGAGCGCCGCCCGCAGATGAAAGAATAGTACATTATCTTTCGCAGAGAAAGAGATAAAAATGCGCTTCACTCCCGAAAAATGCTGTCCGCGCTGCCACGCGCCGCGAGCGCTCTGCTATTGCGCGCTTCTTCCGGTTATTGATTCCGACACCAGAGTCAGCATTATCGTCCACCGTTCCGAGTTCTGCCGCGCGACGGCCACCGCGAATACCGCGCATCTTTGTCTGCCGAACAGCCGCGTCTTTCCCTATGGGCGCGCGGAAGAGAGTTTCGATATGGAGGCTTTGCTTTCCATTCCGGGCAATGCGCTCTATCTCTTTCCGGAGCCCTATGCCGAGACCCTCGACGTCACGCTCGCCACCGCAATTCCCCGCCCCATACATCTCATCGTTCCTGATGGATCCTGGGCGCAGGCGAAGCGTATACACCGGCGCGTCCCTGCATTGCACGCCATACGCATCGTGCAACTCCCGCCGCAGGGAGTCTCGCGCTATCAACTGCGCTATGCCCATGAAGAACATCAGCTCTGCACCCTTGAAGCGATAGCCGCAGCACTCGGCGTCATTGAGGGGGCGGCGATACAGCAAGGCCTGCAGGGCGCGCTTGAGATACAGGTAGAGCGAATGAAGGGGAAGAGGCCGCGCTTCACAAACCGCGCGGAGTAAGCGTCATCCCCGACTCTCTCTCAATGCTGCGGGAAATGGCGATACTAATGATCTTGTCGGCGCCGCAGAGAAGCGCCTCGCGTTTCGCGCGCGTGATCGCGGTATACACGATCTGGCGGACGAGAAGCCGCAACGTTGGCTGCTCGGGAAAAATGACGAGGACGCGATCGTATTCCGAGCCCTGACTCTTGTGTACAGTGATCGCAAAAGCAATATCGGAATTGGGGAGATCCGCAAGCGGGAATGACCGCATTTCTTCGGCGGCGTCCATGGTGTTGCTGCGGAACCATACCTTGTCGCCAAGCAGAACGCCTATATCCCCGTTCCAGAGCCGGCGTTTATGATCGTTTTCGGTGATGAGTACCGGCATACCGCTTACAAAAATTTTCCCGCGCATGGAGATCGCCGCGCGCGACGCCAGACCCCTCTGCTTCAACCCGCTCTGGAGCCAGGCGCTTGCCGCTTGATTGCAGGACTCCAGCCCCGCCAGCGAATGATGCGTAAACACCAGGATGCGCATCGTGCCCAGAATATCCAGAAGGCGCGAAATTAAGTCCTGCCGCCTGGCCGAATCTGTGGCGTCAATTGCCTCGCGCAGCAGGGGAAAATAATCGCCGCCATTGATCTCCGGACTGAAAGCGCGATCCAGCCAGGTACGGATGAGTTCCGCAAAACCCTTCGCGCGCGCTTTTTCCGGCCAGGAAATACGCGCGAGCGGCATCTGCGCATATTCCCGAAGACTCGTTTCCGGCACACACTCCAAAAAATCTTCCGCGCGCCCCAATCTACAGCAAGCCGCCGCGCGGCCTATCGCTTCGACTGATCGCGTGTTCGTTTCAAGATGGATATAACCGATACCGTCTTGCGCATCGTCCGAAAGCGCGGCAAGCTCAGGCAGAATACTCGAGAAAACGGCACCGGCGGATACGGAAGGCAGTTGATCGCGGTCGCCGATCAGGATCAGGCGGCAATTTTCCGGCAGGGCGTCGAGCAGAAAGAGCATGAGTTCGGCGTCAACCATGGATGTCTCGTCAACAATAAGGATATCCGCCTTCAGCGGATACTTTCGGGAACGGCGGAACCCGAGTCCATGCCGCGAGTTTTCAAGCAGCCGGTGCATGGTCGCGGAGGAGAGTCCCGCAAAAAATTCCTGCTCCGACTGCGAGAGATCCGTCATGCGCCGACTCTGCTCGCGCAGCGATTCCTGCATCCGCCAGGCGGCTCTTCCCGTGGGCGCGGTCAGCATAATTTTTTGCGGATCCTGCAAACCTGCCGCGAAGAGCGCGCGCAGAATGGCGGCGACGGTGGTGGTCTTGCCCGTGCCGGGACCGCCGGAGATAATGAGGGTATTCCTGCGGAGAGCGAGGGAAATCGCCTGCTGCTGCTCATTGTTCAGCTGCATATTTTGAAAAGCGCCCGCGCGGGTACAATACGCCTCTGCATCCCGCGCGGTAATTTGCCGCGCGGAAAAGGCCGCGCGCCCGCGAAAGACCGTCTCCAGGGCGCGCTCCGCCTTAAAATAGCGCTGCCAATATACCCTTTGCGGAGCGGCCGGATGCGCGCGGTACAGGACGACCGGATGCAGTTTTTCAGGGATATCGCTTTCTATTACCGAAAACAAACAGGAATCGCCCCGTATGCGCTCCGAAGATCGCATGACCATGTCCGCGAAACGCGCGATATCCTCTTCGGTAATCTTCACCTCCTCGTCGTCTTCCGCATCCGGCCTGGCGCAGATATGCAGCGAACGCGCGCATATTTTTTCGATGCTCGCCTGCTCCAGTGTATAGCAAAGGCTTCCCTCGCGCTCGGCGAGGAATAAAGGAATCATCAGGAGCGCGTTCTGCGGATCCTCTTTTCCGAAAAGCAGAAGATCGCGCAGGAGCTGCGCGTCGTCCGCCCGGAGATTTTCGCGGCAAAGCGCCATAAGGCAGCGTGACTCCAGCGCATCCTCCGGTAAAATATTTCTCCAAATATTTTCCGTAACGGCGGAGGCAAGACGGGGAACAGCGCTCATCTGATACCCCTCATCTTTCTGACATATTCGGCGAGCGCCTTCCTGTCCATGAAGTACAGCCCCGCGCCCGGCTCGGCAGATACCTCCGATTCGGATTCGTAGTAGCCGTTGCTCGTAAATGCGCGGACAAAAACATAGACTACCCCGCCCAGACAAGAGGAAGGCAGACCGCGCTGCCGGAGAAACCGCGAGACGGCATGGGCATAGATCGCGGCCTGCAAATGGTATTCGTTTGCCTCCATCGCGTCCTCCATTGCCGCATATCCATAATTAGGCAGCCAATTTGTCTTCCAGTCGGCGATGTATATTTTTTTATTATGCCAAAAAATCAGATCGATAACGCCGGTCATCATATCCTCGAGCGGATCACAGTGCGCAATTGGATTTTGCTCCGCGAAATCCACCTCCTTCAGACAATCAGCGGGACTTAGCATGGAGAACCGGAACGGCGGATCATCTGCGATCTCCGGCATGGGTGCCGCAAGCACACCATGAATAAGATTCTCAAGATAGGCGCGCATCTGATCCTTTGCTCCACCGGGAGACCATTCCGATTCCGGAGATTCGGAAATCTTCCTTTGTTTACACCAGGCCGGGTGCGGCGAGAGATCGGAATTTCGTATTTCATCTTCGATGAATTCCAGAAGCCAGGCGTTATCGCGGGCAGCGCGCGCGAAATCCATATTCTCAAACAGCGTATGCACCGCAAGCCCGCTTGCCTTTCCGCGCGGGAGGCATATCAGCCCGCGCGTTTCGGGCAATACCGCCGCGCCGGACACGGATGGCTCATCATCTTTTTCATCGGACTCATCAGAAATATCCGCTGCGCCTGGACGCTTTTTGTGTTTCTTTTCCAGTTTAGAAAAGCTGAGAGACGTATGTACACGGACAGCGCCTTCATAATCGGCGACAAGAGGCTTTACTTCCGGCATCGGCGGCGCTTCAGGAAGAAGGGTATCGCTGTGCGCGATATCGCCGACAGGAATCGTTTGAAAGAGCGCGGGGTCTTTGATCTCGCCGAGACTCTCGCGTAAACAGGGATACATTCCCACTGTGGGCTTCTCATGGGTGTTCAGAGGAAGATATACCCGCAGCATTGCCCGCGTGACGGCCACATACATGAGCCTCGCCAATTCCGCTTTCCAAAATTCTTCAGCCATTTTTTTACCGGCTGCCGCATTTCCGATCACATATTGCTTTTCGCCATCGTCTGTATAATACTCCATATACCCTGCTGACTTGTTAAAAGTCCCAAATCCGCCATGGATGAACACAATCGGAAACTGTAAACCCTTGGCCATGTGCATGGTCATGATGCGCACACGGTCGGCTTCGCTTGAGAGGGGCTGAATGTCTTCATCCTCGCGGGCGGCGCGCGCCTGTTCCGCTTTCTGCTGTACGAAGATCACCATGTCCTGCGGCGAAAGAATACGCGCGTCTTTTGAGAGAAGGCTGATCGCGATGAGCTGCCGCATATTCGCGGTCTTTCTTTCCCAGTCCCGCTGATCAATTTCCTCCGCATTTTTATATGAAACAGCCCGCGCGCGGATGAAATATTGCTCCTCGATCCGCGCCGCGAGAAGCGCCCATTTTCGCGCGTCCGCAAGCGCGCTCCATTCCCGGAGTTTCGCGCGCTCATAAAGCGCCTCATGCAGCTTCAGGAACGGACAGTCAAAAAACGGGCTGACGAGAGCGCGGGATGTATTGTTCGCATCCAGCGAGGCCAGCGCATTGACAAGAACAATGAGCGCCTCCGCTTCAGGAGTTGCCCAGAGACCGCCATGCTTGTATTGCAGAAAGGGAATTTTTGATTTTCGGAATGCCCGCATGACGCTTTCTGCATCGTCCCTGCTGCGCACAAGCACAGCGCAGTCGCCGTACTGTATTCTGCGGACATCCTCCTTTGCCGGAGACTGCGCAACAAGACGCGCGATCTCGCGCGCGATATACCGGGCGTGCGCCGATAAAAGCGCCCCTTTTGTTTTGCTTGCATGCCGCACAATAACCACGGGGGCGGTATCCCCGTCCGGAAACGCGGGTTTTTCCGTATTCGCCGGCGAAGGCGCCTGCGAAGGTTTAAATGCAATCTTCCTGCCTGCACCCTGATCCGAAGAAAACCATGCGCCTTCAAAGAGCTGATTGCAGGCGTGTATCAGCTCCGGCGTGGAACGATAATTTTTTGAGAGGGTATATACGCATTTTTCCTGCTCTTTATAAATTTTCTGTATATCGTCCTGCGCCCGAAAATAGGTCGCAACGTCGCCGCCGCGAAAGCCATATATCGCCTGCTTGGGATCCCCGATCAGGAATATCCGCCCTTGCGCCGCCTCCGCAAGAAATATCGCCTTAAAGATATCCCATTGCGCGCGGTCGCTGTCCTGAAATTCATCGATCAGCGCATAACGGAAACTCTTTTGTAATTTGGCAAGAAGCGCCGGATTATGCGCAAGCGAGCCCGCAAAAGACTGAATGAGATCATCAAAACTCAAAACGCGCTTTTCTTTTTTTATTCCGCCTGCGATACTGCGGATCGCGTACACAGCCGCGTCAAAGGCAAGCGCGCGCGCGTATCCGCGTTTCGATACGGCGTCACGCAGCTCTTGTACGAATTTATCAATATCCGGAAAAACGACTTCCCATCTTCGTTTATTTCCATCACCCTTCTTTGGCTTATTTTGTTCAGGCTGGAGCTTCCCTAAGGGGTCTTTGCCGGACTGCACATCATCTTCTGAGCAAATTATTTCATATAAACGATCTATACAATCAATCTCACCGGGAAATTCCGCTTGCATGGATATCTGTCTTGCACATTCCGCATACAATTCCTGTAATCTCTTTTTTTGATTTTTATTGTAGGCGTAGTCTTCCGCATCGAAATACTCAAGACATTCGGCGATACGCGGGCGGAGGAGATCCATCGCGCGTGTATATGCCGCGCGCGCATTCCGGGCGGTTGTATCCAGCGCTGCATCAAGAAAACGCGCTCTGTCTTTATCCTGCGATGCCCTGGCAAAAGCCGCTTCCCCATCCGTACTCAGTGCGCTGGCTGCTTCTTTTGAGATACGGTAATCTCGTTTTAAGGCAAGCGCGAGAATTCTCTTACGCCAGACAGCGCCCTCCTGATACGCGCCGCTCTGCATACACCGCGCGCGTCCCGCGCTATGACCGCGCCAGGAACGCAGATACCGCTCCAGCGCAAGCGTATATATTTCCTTGTCATCCGCCATCGCATACTCCAGCGGAACGCCGCAGAGATACGCATTCTCGCTGAGCATTCTGCGGCAGAAGGAATGAATGGTGGATATCCGCGCTTCCTCAAAGGAGTGCAGGGACGTCTCCAGGTGATCGAGGAGAGTTTCATCCGCCGGAAGCCTGATTTCGTTCAGCTTATCGCCAGGGGAATCATCGTTCAATATGCTTTGCAAATATTCCCGTATCCGATCACGCATCTCCGCCGCTGCCTTGTCGGTAAAGGTGACAACAACAATCTCGCCGAGGGAAATATATGCGCCTTCATCGGTTTTTTGCCCGAGTATACGAACAAACAGCCGCTCGAGCAGCCAGGTCTTGCCGGTGCCTGCCGACGCCTCAATGATCCCATGACGGGTGATATCGATATCTGCGGGAGAAATATGCTCCGGCGTACTCATGTGCCCGCCTCTGCGGTATTCTCTTTTGTGTCTGAAGAAAGCGCATCCATAAATGGCTCGATAACTGTGGTATACCATACCTGCAGCTGTTCGTCCGAAGGAAGGCGCGGCCGCGCGAGTTTCAGGATACTCCTGCCCGCGCTTTCACCCTGGTTCGCCCGAAAACCTGCGTCTTTTTCCTGCAATTCCGCGAGGAGCGCATCCTGCGTAAGCTTTCCCGCGCGGGCGCAGGCAAGAAGCGCGTCGATGGGCGCATGAAAAAAATCCTCTTCCCTGGCTTGGGTAAACATACAGTACATCTTCTTAAAAGCTTCCGCCTGATCATCGCCAAAACGAAAAGTGAGACGCGCTCCATCTTCAAAAAACATTGTACACTCGTCAGGAAAAGAAAATTGGCTGCGAAAGCAGGGCAGAAAAGCGAACATACACCCGAGGATGCGCGAAAAAGATGACGGCGAAAGATCAAGCCGCGAAATTTTGTCTTTCGAAGTTTTGATCGGCGAGTCCTGATGCACAAAAATACAGACGGTATCCTCCGCATCGCGCCAGAGCAAGGGAATTTCGCCGGATATCAGCGCTTCGCCGGAGGGATGCGCATATTGCAGCGCGTCCTGAAGCGCGCCCTGAGGATTAACCGGGGGATCGTGCCGGATGCGCCCGAAAATAAACGGGGAGTATACGTGATCTTCCCCGCGCCTATGGCACTCCGCGATCCGCTCCGGAAGTTCTTTTATCCGGTCGAGCTGCCCGCGAAGCCCATCCTTGCCGTAGAGAAACCGTTCCCAGTAACTCTCCGCAAAGATATCCGACGGAATATTGCCTTGTTCTTCCCATTGTTTGCGAAACTGATCATTACAATGTTTCTTCAAAAACTCCTCAGGATCATTCTCTTCGGAAAGCAAAAAGGAACGAACGGCGGCATTTTTGATCGCCGTCCGGAGACCCGCGCCCACATCATCACGGAAAAAAGGCTCTACAGGGCTGGAAATAATATTCCATAAAGCATTTTCTTTTTTGCCGAGCGCATACCTCAGCAGCCCTTCGGCGGGATTTGCACAATATCGCGCAAAATCCGAAAGGTAAAAATGCGATTGCGGAACAGCCGCCTCCATTTTGGGACAGGGTACAGTATCCGGCGTGTCCGGCAGAACGCTGTTTGCGAGCGTCTTATCGAGATAAAAATACGTTGTAAAAATGTCGGAATACTTTTTGCATAATTCTGCATCCACGCCGGTATATCCGGTCAGCGGGAGGGAGACGTCGGTTCCCGTATCTTGCGCAAGATTTTTGAACTCAAAGATCAGGGATGATGGATATAATTTGGCGTCATGAATCGGATCCTTGTCCAGATACGATATGTATGCGCATCTTTTCGCCTGATGCAGCGCGCTCACAAACATCATTCGCTGTTTGTCAGATTCGTCGATATCGGCGGGATATTTCGCCGAATCGAGAACCCGAAGATCGAATTCCTTTTGCTTCCCGGGCTGCGGATAAACGCCTTCGTTCATCCCAAGGATATATATATACTCAGCCGGATGCGCATAGAGTTCCTCGATCCTGGAAACACGCACACCCGCTCGTCCGCGAACCCCGGATATGGTCAGCGCACGCTGCAGAATCGCTTCAACAATGGTTATAATGAGAGAAAAGCCGCATTCCGGCAGATCATTCAACGAAACGAGCGCATCCTTAAATTTGGCGGGAATATGCTCCTCTTCGGCGGTATGCTCCGGCGGCACAACAATAAAACGGTCGCACAGGTTCCGGAGGCGCTCCGCCCATTCTTTCCCTGTAAGACGCTCTTCCGCCCATGCCTTCCCTGTATCCTCGTCATGGAGTTCCTTCCAGAGTCCTTCCAAAAGCAGACAAAAGGGCGCCAGCGCGGTGTCCTCATCCGCCATGCGGTCCTGCCAGGGAGAAATACCCTGCCAGTCTTCCCCCTCCGGTAAACGCATGATCCGACCAAGCCGAAGACGCGTAAGCGCGCGCGCCCAGGAATACACGGGCAGATCGGGCGGGAGTACCTCGCCGCCAAAGACGCCGAGCGCATCGATCCAGCGCAGATACCCTTCCAGATCCGCCCGCGCAGCCCCGCATGCGGCGAGAATACAGTCGTTATCCAGAATGCGGGCGATACCGCCGCGCGAAAAGCCGAAAGCCATATCGGCGGCAATATCCAGAATGGCTTTGAGCGCTTTCGCCCAATGGCTCTCCATCGCGGCGCTTTTGCCCATAAACGAATAGGGGATGGCGCGTTCCCTGCCCGAGAATACCATTTCGAGAGAGGCGCGATACAACTCGGGATCCGGCATCAGGATCGCGAAATCATCCGCCGCAAGCGACTTATCATCCGCGAGATGCCACAAAATGGAGTTATACGCAAATTCCAGTTCGCGCAGAATCGAGGGCGCACCCACAATCCGAACTCCCCGCGCTTCTCCGACATCCTTTTCCGAAGCACGTACTCCTGCTTCGGAAAGGCGCGGGACGCTACGCGACACCGGCAGAATGGAGGGCGCTTGCCCATCGCCATCCAGAATAATTTTTGTGTACTCCTTTGCCGCAGTGCGCAAAAGCGAACGCGAGGCGCGCGTCCATTTTTGGGCAATATCTTCACTCGCGGGACGGATCGGGGGCAGCTCGTCCATTACATACTCACCATCCGGAAGCGCCGCCGGAGAGAGATGCCAGATATGCAGATCCCCGGCCGCCATTGCGCACAGACGCTTCAGGATCCGAAGACGTAAAGGCGGTATATCGGTAAACGCGAAGAGGTGCAAGCCATAGACAGCGATTGCATTTTTCTTTTGCTCGTCAAGCCGCCATTCCTGCGAACTATCGGGAGAACATATCTCCCGCAAAAAGAAGCGTTCCTCGCCGGATGCAGAAATTTTTTCTTTGATCGTGCCATACAAAGCGGCCTGCATCGGATCAGTCCTGAGTACCGCCTGAAACTCCGCGTCTCCCGCGCGATGGAGATCGTAATTCTCAAAATGTTCCGCGAGGAGTCCAGCGAGTTCATAGAACCTGAGTTCATCCGGATGCCCGTCTGCAAAAAATTTCCCGGGCTCTTTCAACAGGCAGCACAGTATCTGATGATGCAAATAGTCTTTATCGGCAAAGCTCCAGGGCGTGTCGCGATGCAACATCTTGCGCAGACCAGTCCCGAAAAAAGAAAAATTGAGGTTCATCACAATGCCGCGCGCGCGCACCCATTCACGCCGGAGATCAGTTCTGCAGGAGTCCGTGGGTACAAACACAATCGGCGCCAGCAAGGGGGAACGGCGGCTGACTTCCGGTGAAAAGAGATGTTTGCCGAGATCCTCGGCAAGTTCTTTGAAAGCGGACGCAATATGGATGCGGCAAACCATGAAAAAAAACCTCGCTTATGAGCGAAACGGCACCGAGCTGTCCTGTATTATGGTTTTGATCCGCTTTATCAGAGCGTCGATATTACTGAGCGTAGGCATATCATCAACCTCGCCCGCAAGCGCGTCCAGACCGCGCAGGATGAGACCGACGTCTTCAAATTTAATATTGACAAGGCTGATGTATTTTGGCGGCGGCAGTGCCACGGAAACCCTCCTTACTGCGTCTTTACATACAACGGAGACAGCTTAACACGCCCGGCGAAATTCGGCAAGTGGCTTAACGCCCTATGGTTCGCCCTGCCGCCAGGCATTCCGGAAAATATCGCGGATCCTGCCGAGAGCCTCCGGCACAGTGCCGGGTGCCGAAGACTCGCGCTTGATCGAAGGAAACATAATAATAACAGGGACGTCGCGCGGGAGCGAATACGCAAGCTGCTTCATCTGGCGCATCTCGCGCGACCAGGATGCGCCCTCCTGGCGGGCAAGTACAATGCAGCGCACCCCCTCCGTATCCCTGATCCGTCGAATCAGATCCTCATGCCCGCACTCTTCCCATAGAATGCCGGCCAGAGAAGGACTTGCCTCAAAAATTGTACGCGCAAGCGCAAGACCCGGCGCTGAGCCGCAGCAGGTGAGTACAGAACGGCTTTGAAGCGCGATCGATTTCAGAGTGATGAGCGTACCCTGAAAATCCTCTTCAAGTTCAATCCCCGCAGGAAGCAGGAGCGTCATCTTTTCCATTGTGGCAAGCGGAGAGAAGAGCCGCGACGCAAGAATGCGCGTCCCGGAACGCTGAACAAGCTCATCCAGAACGGGACTCCTGTGCGGCCCGAAGACCGTCCGCTTCGCGCTGAAACCAATCACGATATCGCTTGCGCTGAATTCGCCTGCGCCATTCGCGAGTCCCATGGCGACACTCGGGGAGATACGCGGTCCAAACTCGATCTTATGCCCGGCCGCCGCCGCCTCTTTGGCATAGTGCGAAAGATGCTTGCCGATTGCTTCCACCCGCTTGGGGGTATCGCGCGAAGAATCCAGGATGGTCACGGCGCGCATATCGGTTATGCCCTTGGGATCATGCAGCATGATCGCGACCTCAAGAAGACGCTCGCTCCCCGCTTTCTCTTCCGCGCCAATCAAAATCCTGCGGCGCGAAAAATCCTGCTCGGCCTGCAGCTGTCCCATCTCCCTGGCGATTCGCTTGCCCATTATCTGCGCAACAAGCGGACCAAGAAGCGCGGTCACGAATATCGTCACGATGGAGCCGTTTAAGACGTCATGCCCGAAGAGCCCGATCTTATACCCCACCGTAACAGCGGCGAGGGTGGCTGCCGCCTGCCCCACCGAAAGTCCGAAAACGATCCCGCATCGCTCCCGGCTCCAGGAGAAAATCTTTTGCGTGAAAAATGCCGCGAGCCATTTCGCGAGAATCACGGCAAGCGTCATAACGACAGCGACGTATACAGTTCTGAGATCGGCAAAGATCACGGCGAGATCCACCAGCATCCCCACGGATATCAGAAAAGCGGGAATGAAAATGGTACTCCCGAAAAAATCAATCCTGTTTCCGAGGGGCGAGACCGGAGGCACAAAACGGCCAAGCGCGATGCCGCTCATAAACGCGCCGATGATGGGCTCAATCCCCGCGAGTTCGGCGAGGAACGCCGATCCAAAGAGAACCACAAATACAAAAAGAAATTGCTTTCTGCCGTCATTCTCGAGCTTCTCAAGCGCGCGGGACGCGATGCGCGGAAGCAGAATGAGTTCAAAAAACATAAAGGCAAAGAGCTTCAGGGCGCTCTCGATTATGAAAGCGCTTGTCATCTCGCCGGTATGCATGGAGACGACCGCCGAGAGTACGAGCAGCGCGGCGACGTCGGTGATGATCGTACCGCCAACCGTTACGGCGACCGACTCGTCGCTCCCGATGCGTAGTCTCGAAATCACGGGATAGGCGAGTAAGGTATGCGAGGATAAGAGACTCGCGAGCAGTACCGACTGCAGGAGCGACATATCCAGCAAATACATCCCGGACAAAAAGCCGAGCGTCATGGGCGTACAAAAAGTCAGCGCGCCGAAGACGATGCTCTTCGAGCGGTTCTTGCGGTATTCGCGGATATCAATCTCGAGTCCGGCCAGAAACATCAGCGAGAGGATGCCCACGACGGCAAAGAGCGCCACCGCGTCCTGATCGCGCGAGAGGATACCGGCGCCATGCGGGCCAAGAAGGATACCCGC
The DNA here is from genome assembly GCA_031283155.1 of Spirochaetota bacterium. Lineage (GTDB taxonomy): Bacteria > Spirochaetota > JAGLSM01 > JAGLSM01 > JAKPMW01 > JAKPMW01. The sequence continues at coordinate 29,103 of JAITCI010000015.1, forward strand.
TATGATCAGAAACACGATATCGGGAAGATGCAGCCTCCGCGCGATGAAAGGCACGATGAGCGCGGTCGCCATGAGGAGCAGAACAATAATGATGGGATCCGTAATCGGCAGACCGGGTACCGGCGCGGGCGCATCAAGAATCTGCATAAACTCGCCGATAAATTGCCCCAAAAAAACCCCGCTCGCCTGCATACGTAAGCCTCCGTGATTATCGTTCCAGAGTGTACTTTATTAAGTATACTGCGTCATGGCGGACTGGCTTCCGAAATTTCGCGCGGATATGCCGCCTCAAAATCCCGCAGAATTGTACGCAGCCGCTCGTCAAGAAATTCAACCCCGCGCGCGCGCATCGCGGGCGGGATTCCGTAATGCGCCCCGGCGATACCTCCGGTAATGGCCGCGAGGGTATCGCTGTCCCCGCCGAGCGATACCGCATTCCTGATCGCGTCCTCGAATGAATCCGACTCCAGAAAAGCCATGATCGCCTGCGGTACGGTACCCTGACAGGTTTCGTCAAAACGATAGGCATCGCGGATTGCATCGAGAGTAAAATCCATGGGATAATAATGCGTATCCGCATGGCTGCGGATATCGGATTTGCTTTTTCCCTCCCGCGCGAGGAATACGCATACGGCGGCAGCCTCCGCGCCGCGAAGCCCCTCGGGGTGGTTATGCGTCACCTCGGTGACAATTTTGGAGAGCCGCCTGGCCTCATCCAGGGTTTTCGCGGCAAAGCCGCAGGGCGAGACGCGCATTGCCGCGCCGTTTCCGAAGCTGGTATAGGCACCCATATCGTCATCGTATAACCACCTTCGGAACATCCCGCCGTAGCCCGCATCGGGGTAGAGCCGCCCTATTCCGCGCATATTCTTTACCGCACACTCGCCCAGGCGTTCCTCATCTCCATGCGCATCGAGAATTGCGCGCGCGACTGCAAACGAGAGCACGCTGTCGTCGGTAAAACAGCACGCAGGATCGAAAAATTCAAATTCTTTGGTTTTAATACGGTTCCACTCAAACCGGGAACCTGCTATATCCCCGATGATCGCTCCAAGCATAACGCCTCCAAATTTCCTTATCGAATTTATGCGCCCTGCTTGCCCTTTTTCGCGCGCGGGAGACCCATGCGCCCGCTCTTCTCCAGCTCCGCCGCGAGAGCCGCCCCGCCCTTCTCTCGGATGCGGCAAATACCTGCGGCGCGGTCGGTGTTAAACAAAAAACCCATGATGCTTGCTATCGGATTCCTGAATTTTTTGCAATCCCTGGGGTTCGTATACTCCCCGCAATCCGCGCAGGACGTGAATTTATTTTCGATGCAGCAACTCCGCACCGCGCACCACGTCGCCTTTTCATTCTTTAAGCAGCCTGGACATTTGCCCTTCGTATACTTCCCGCAATTCGCGCAATAGAGTCCGCAAGCGGCAATGAGTTCCGCGCCTTTCGACATACGCCCTCCGTTTTTGTGAAATATACAGCACAAACATACCCCAAAAATAAAATAAGGAGGCACCCATCAAACGGACGCCCCCTCATTGCGAAAATTACGTACACTTATTTTCCAATCGAAGCCTGCGCGGCGGCGAGAATCGCTATCGGCACACGGTACGGCGAGCAGCTTACATAGGAGAGGCCGAGCTTATGGCAGAAAGCAATCGTCATGGGCTCGCCGCCATGTTCTCCGCAGATACCCAGCTTGATCTGCGGGCGGGCCTTTTTCCCATTAACGACGGCATATTCCATTAAGCGGCCAACGCCCGCCTGATCCAGCACCTGGAAGGGGTCGTATTCATATATACCCTTTGAGACATAGTCCTTCAGGAATTTGCCCGCATCGTCGCGCGAGAAACCGCAGCCCATTTGCGTAAGATCGTTCGTCCCGAAAGAGAAGAACTCCGCCTCGGCGGCGATCTCTTCTGCCGTCATGGCGGCGCGCGGCACCTCAATCATGGTGCCGATTTGGATGGAGAGATTGCTGACCTTCTTGGCATTTTTCACCTCGTCGATGACGCGCAGGGTGATGGCCTTCTGATCGATGAACTCTTTGACGTTGCCGACCAGCGGGATCATGATCTCGGGCTTCGATCCGGGAACCGCTATCGCGGCCTCGACTATCGCGCGCACCTGCATCTCCGTCACCTCGGGATAGGTGATCCCCAGGCGGCAGCCGCGATGCCCCAGCATTGGGTTAAACTCATGCAGATTCTCCACAACATTTTTCACGAGCGAGACGGACACGCCCATGGTCTTTGCCATTTCGTTCTGCCCCTTATCGTCCTGCGGAAGGAACTCATGCAATGGCGGATCCAGGAGGCGTATCGTACAGGGGCGTCCGCCCAGTTCCTTGAACATCCCCACAAAATCCTTGCGCTGCAATGGCAAGAGTTCCTTGAGCGCCTGGTGGTACTGCTTCAGGAGAGGCGCCAGCGCGGCCTCCAGCTCTTTCTTTTTATCGCCCTCGGCACCCTCAAGCTCCTTGCGCAGGCGCTTCACGTCCTCGGCGACCAGAATAAGCCGACGGAAACTCACGATGCGGTCGCCCTCAAAGAACATATGCTCGGTTCGGCAAAGACCGATGCCCTCGGCGCCGAATTTGACCGCGACCGCGGTGTCATGCGGCGTATCCGCATTCGTGCGCACCTTGAGGGTGCGATACTTATTGGCGAGATCCATGATGGTTTTGAATGTGCCGGCGAGCGAGGGCTCAACCGATTTGATCTGATCCTGATACACAATACCGGCGGAACCATTCAGCGAGATCCAGTCGCCTTCCTTGATCGTGACGCCGTTCACCTCAAACTTTTTGGTTTTATAATCGATGTGCAGCTCGCCGCACCCGGCCACGCAGCATTTGCCCATGCCGCGCGCAACCACCGCCGCATGGCTCGTCATTCCGCCGCGCGCCGTTAATATCCCCCTGGCGACGTTCATGCCGCCAATATCCTCGGGGCTGGTTTCGATGCGCACCAGAATGGTTTTCTCACCGCGCGCCGCCCAGGCTTCGGCGTCGGCGGCGGAAAATACCACCCGCCCGCTTGCCGCGCCCGGAGAGGCCGGCAATCCCTTGGCTAATTGCTTCGCCGCTTTTTCCGCCTTCGGATCAAAGACGGGATGCAGGAGCTGATCAAGCATCTTAGGCTCGACGCGCATAAGCGCTGTTTTTTCGTCGATCAGTTTTTCCTTCAGGAGATCGGTCGCGATGCGGATGGCCGCCGCCGCCGTGCGCTTGCCATTCCGGGTTTGGAGCATATAGAGTTTGCTTGCCTCAATCGTAAACTCCATATCCTGCATATCTTTGTAATGGGTTTCCAGCTTTTTGCGGATGGCGTCCAGCTCCTGGAAGCACTTGGGCATGGCCTCTTCGAGCGAGGGGAATTTGGCTTTGCGCTCCGCCTCGGCGACGCCATGATTCTTGGCCCATTCCTTCGATCCGGCCATGGTTATTTGCTGGGGGGTGCGGATACCGGCGACCACATCTTCGCCCTGGGCGTTGATCAGATACTCGCCGTAAAAATACCGGTTCTCCCCCGTGGAGGGATCGCGGGTGAAACAAACCCCCGTGGCGCTGTCGTCGCCGGCGTTTCCAAAGACCATGGACTGCACATTAACCGCCGTTCCCATAAGCCCGCGGATATCGTTTAACTCGCGGTACTTAATCGCGCGCGGATTATTCCAGGAGCCAAACACCGCCTCAATTCCCGCCCAGAGCTGCTCGAGGGGATCTTCAGGGAATGCCTTTTTGGTGACGCGCTTATAGAGTTCCTTATATTTGGCGATAACCTCTTTCAGATCCGGAACGGTAAGTTCGTTATCGAGCTTTTTGCCGCGCGCCTTCTTGACGGACTCCAGGGCGTGCTCATAATCGTGGTGCGGGACGCCCATAACCACGTCGCCGAACATCTGGATGAAGCGGCGGTAGGCGTCGAGGACGAAGCGCTCATTTTTGGTGAGGTCGATCATGGCCTTCACGGTTTCGGTGTTCAGGCCAAGATTCAGCACCGTGTCCATCATGCCGGGCATACTCGCCGCAGCGCCGGAACGCACCGAAACAAGCAGGGGATTCGGCCCCTTGCCAAACACCTTGCCGGTATCCTTTTGGAGGCGGTCAAGCTGCGCCTCGACCTCGGGCTTGATCGTCCTGAACAGTTTTTCCTTGCCCATTTTGTAATATTCCGCGCACGCCTCCGTTGTGATCGTAAATCCGGGCGGAACAGGCAGGCCAAGTTTGCACATATCGGCCAGATTGGCGCCCTTGCCTCCAAGAAGACTCTTCATGCCGCCGTCGCCTTCCGATTTTCCGGCGCCGAAAAAATAGACGTATTTTGCCACAGTGATTTCCTCCAGTTTTGATTGGCGGGCCAGCCCGTCCATTAAGGATAGAATGCGGGATACCTATTGCAGAATCAAGGTAAAAGGTATTCATAAAGATATGCAAAAAGCAAGCGCGCGCGGACGCATTTGCTCACCCGCGCATACACTTTTGCAAAAACAGCTTCATATCCCCGCCCTGCTGACAGGACGTCAGCACTCCGAGCTGCGACAGGATGTCGCACGTTAGCGAGGAGAGTGCAGGCGTGATGGCTTCCCCCGCCTTGAAACACGATGTGGAAATCCCCAGCGACAGGATGTCGCGTCCCGAGCGCGTACAAGGATGTACGCTCTTGCGAGGGTCGCCGCACACCCTTGCTGTACCACAGCAAGGGCATTGGATGGCGATTTTGGCGAGGGGGCGCGTACTGAGGAGTGGCGCAAGCGAGGAGAGCATTCAGCGGAGTGGCTTCCCCCTCGAACCCGCAAAGATACAATATCTCCCGGGTGCATCGCAAAAAAGCCAGCCCTTTGCTGAACCCTAAAACTGCAACTGGCAGAGTACCCCGTAATGATCGCTCGGACTCTGCGCCAGGCTGCCCGTGTTGACCATTTTCATCGAACCCGTCACGTAATGATTATTATAAAGCGCCGGACTTATAATAATGTGATCCAATGGACACGATTTAGCCCACCCCGGCTGTGTCGTCGCGGGATAAATGCTTTCGCGGGTTAATGAAGTAAACCAGGCGGCCGGATCCGGCTGATTCTTGTGTTCAAGCAGCGAAACAGCGCATCCCGAGGGGTTGCCCGTGGGTATTCTTGTCGAGTCAAACCCGCTTGCCGAGGTATCGTCGTTAGAGGGCTGCATGGTACTTGGCCAATCCAGGGCATTCATGGTGTTCATATCGCCCATAACGACAATGTATTCTGTTGTAACATTATGATTGGCGCGGATATAATTGCCAAGACCGGTCGCCTCGTCAATCCGCCGCTGTACGGAACCGCTGTCCTGCCCGGACTTGAGATGGCAGCTATAGAACCAAACGTCATGCCCGCCCGGGAAGGTCACTTTATAACGGAGTATGGTGCGCGTTCCGCCCCAGTTTACGGCCGTACCATATTGCCCAATCTCGCTCACGTTAGACACGGGATAGCGGCTGTAATACCCAATGCAGTTATAGTTGTCGCTTCGGCTCGAGAAGTGATAATTGGGCATTGGCCAGGAAACCGCGCTCAAGGCTGCCGCAAAATTGTCCGCCTCGCCGGGGTTGGCGTCGGTTACTTCCGCCAGGCCAATAACGTCAACATCATTTGCTTTTGTAATTGTGGCAATCTCGCTGAAATACGTTACCGTGCCATACGGACGGGCGGCATTTCCGGGACCCACCCCCCTGTCAAATTTTTCTACGTTATAGGCAAAAATTGTATATGCGCTCTTGGCGGGAGCGGCTGAAACAGAATTCGCGGAACTCACGCTGCTCGCTACGCTGGATACAAAGCCCGCGGAGCTTGCGGAACCCGCACCGCCGCTGCTTGCCGCAGACGTACTGGATACCGAAGAGGTTCCGTTGCCGATAAAGTCGTGATTTCCTAATGTCATGTACTCTGCCGCACCCGTTGCAACCGTTGTAACGATCCAATCCGAAGCATTGTAGGCAGGATTATTGACTGCGCCCGGTTTGCGTACATACTTTGAATTGGCCGCTAAAGTTGCTCCAGCGCCCACAACACGGTCTATAACCGTTACCCCATCAGTGTCGTAGAGTTCTATTCTGGAGGAGGCTGTGAAGGAAACAATGCGACCGCCGGCAGAAGAGGCATTATATTCAATCGCCACATCACCCAGAGCTACAAAATCGTTGTCAGGAGGGTTCGCTCCGTAATTATTGCCCGCTGTAGCGTTTATGAGAACATAGGTTCCGCCGGCACTGATCGTTTGGCCGCCGGAAAATACATACTTATAACTGATATCCGATGGGGTAGCGCCATATGCAGTGAGACTTCCCAGCGCGTATCCGGCCAGATTGATTGTTCCGGCGGTCGGGTTGTACAGCTCAATGGCTTTATAGTTGTCGGGACCTAAAGCGATCTCAGAAATAAAGAGTCCAGACCCGGCGGGTACCCCTCCTGAACTGACGCCTGCGCCGCCACTGCTGACGCCCGGCGTACTGGCGGCGGATGCGCTGCTTGTCTGCGGAGCGTTAGGATCCCAGGTGTGCTGGCCAATACCGGCGTAGTCGGTGAGAGTCAGTGACGTCCAATCGGCAGCCAGGTTAAAAACTAATGTCGCGCTTTTGTCAGATTTTCGCTTATATGCCGAGTTGCCGCTGACGGGGTTGCCGACGCCTATAGTCCCAAAACTATCCACCGCCGTATCCCCTTTATAGAGAACTATGGTGCTTGCGGCAGTAAAGCTGGTAATCCGGTTAGTGCTGTAGTCAACCAATTCATACACAGCCGCAGTTTGAACCGCTGCTGTAAAGTCGGCGTATAAGGTATCCGTCGTTGGCCCATAATTTGCTACAACATAGCACGCGTAGGCAGGAAGACCTCCTCCAAGAGGCCAGATATAATTGCCTGTGGGTTTACCGGTGGCACCAGGCGTCAGCGTTCCTAAACTCCATCCCTCCATGTTGAACGTATAGTTGTTCGGATTATAGAGTTCGATGTACTTACGGTTGTTCGAACCCAAACCATACTCAGAGATGAAGAGCGGAAGCGCATCACCGGGGTTCGGCGGTAATACTTCTCCCACGCTTGACGCCGACGCGCTGCCGCCGGATATATTGCTATCGCCGGATGCGCCGCTACTGTCGGATATATTGCTATCCCCGGATGCGCTGCTGTCGGATATATTGCTATCCCCGGATGCGCTGCCGCCCGATGTACCGCTATCGCCGGATGCGCTGCCGCCTGCTGTGCCGCTATCGCCGGATGCGCCGCTACTGTCGGATATATTGCTATCCCCGGATGCGCTGCCGCCGGATGTACCGCTATCGCCGGATGTACCGCTATCGCCGGATGTACCGCTATCGCCGGATGTACCGCTATCGCCGGATGTACCGCTATCGCCGGATGCACTGCTGTCGGCAGA
>JAITCI010000049.1 GCA_031283155.1 Spirochaetota bacterium
GAGGGCAAGAAGTACGAAGAATTGCCGCGCGCGATTGTTATGAGCATCGTTGCGTTCGATCTGTTTGATTGCGCCGAATTTTACTCTGAATTTCAGGCGCTCGAAGTGACACGGCATACATTATTGACAGACAAGATGCGTCTGTGTTATTTTGAGTTGAGAAAGTTGCCTAAAATTATAGGCGTAGACGATGAATTAAAGCTGTGGCTCAGTTTGTTTAAGGCGAAGACTGAAGAAGATTTGCGCCGAATTAAGATACTGGGGGTGCCAATCATGGAACAGGCAATCGAGGCGTACCGCCAAACAAAAGCAGCGGATGAGTTCAGGGAGTTGGAGCGTCTGCGTTCCCGCGCGCGGCACAATGAGGCTTCGGCGTTGTATCATGCCGCCGAAGTAGCTGAAAAAGCAGAGCGCGAGAAATGGCAGGCTGTAGTCGCTGAGAAAGACACGGCACTTGCAGAGCAAGCTACGGAAATTGCGGAGAAAGACACGGTGCTTGCAGAACAGGCTGCGGAAATCGCGGCGCTCCGCGCGAGGTTGAAGAAGGATACATAAACTCCCTGCGGCATATTTGTTTCCCGCAATTTTCACAGTAAGGGCGCGCAGATTCCGCGCTTGCGGTCTTTTCTATATTTTTTGAATACATCTGCACGGAGGGGATGCTCCCCCGCGCGCGTACACATGGGCGCTCTTTGCATCAAATTCGCTCGTCGTGAACTCATGTTGCCTCCCGAAGTTCGCATCTGTGATGCTTGTATACTCTGCATCAAATTTGCAAGCTGAACGGGGCGGACGCATACACAATGTACAAATGCAGGCGAAGCCCTGGTCGCTGGCCTTCCGCAAATAAAAATTCATGGGTTGTGTACCCAATCCTGCCGCAAAAGGCTGTGGTATTATCTGCGTACTCCACGCGCGCCCGATTCGTTATTTTTTTCGTGGATGCGGCAGGAGAGGGTATGTTTGGGATTCAGGAAACGATACTCGGGATTGATATAGGATCGGCGGCGATAAAGGCCGTGCTGGTCGGTGCGGAAGGGGTGATCGGGAGCGTCTACCGCCGCCTGGACAGGGCGATCCTCGATGCGTTTCGCGGGATCATCGCCTGGTGCGCCGAGGCCTTCCCGGGGCGCGCGGAATATTTTGCATTGACGGGGCGCGGCGCGGAGGGTTTGGCGGAGGCGAGGGGCTGGCCGCTTATAAATGAAATTTTCGCGCAGGCAAGCGGGGCGCTCGCGCTTGTGCCCGGGGCGCGCAGCGTGATCGATATTGGCGGAAACGACGCGGCCTATATTGCTTTATCGAATGATGCAACGAGCGCGCGTCCCGGGCTCGCGGGATTTGCTGCCAACTCGCGCTGCGCCGCCGGAACGGGATCGTTCCTCGAGCAGCAGGCCGCGCGGCTGGGGTTGGATATCGAGGAGGGGTTTTCGGCGCTCGCGCTGACGGCGAAGCATATTCCGCATATCGCCGGGCGGTGTTCGGTATTCGCGAAGTCCGATATGATTCACCTGCAGCAGATAGCGACTCCGGAGAGCGAGATCGTCGCGGGTCTGTGCCAGGCCATGGCGGAGTCTTTCAGGAGCGATATCATGAAGGGGAGTTCCCCGCTCCTGCCGATCTCGTTTCAGGGCGGGGTCTCACGGAATGCAGCCATGGTGGCGAGTATGCGGCGCGCCTTTTCCCTTGAAGAGCGGGATCTCATTGTGCATCCCGATGCGCATCTCGCGGGCGCTCTGGGCGCGGCTCTGCGCGCGGGCATGGACGGGACGCGAAGCGCGCGCGGGATGCGTATACCGATGGCGGAGGCGGAGGAGTTCGGCGGGTCGGGGTTGGCGGCGAATCGCGACAAATCAGATAAAGTAATTATAGAAAATACAGACGGGCAGGAAGATGGATCGGGGCTGGCGGGGAGATGCGGCGGAATGCGGTTGGCGTCGGCAAAGTGCGGCAAATTAGATAAAGTAATTATAGAAAATACAGTCGGACAGGATGGTGGCGACTGTGGAGCAAACGAAAAAATAGTAAAAGAAATTTTACACGCAGATAAAACAACCACATCTCCCCGCCTCGCGCCGCTTGCCTTGCCCGATTCGGCGTATCTTGAGGTGCCGTCTGCGCCGCCGCTAACTGCGCTGGGCGAACTCCGCGAGGTATTTCTTGGCATAGATATAGGATCCGTAAGCACCAATCTCGCGCTGATCGATCATGACGGAAATCTTGTCGCAAAGCGCTATCTCGCGACGGCCGGGCGTCCCATCGAAGCGGTGCTCTCGGGCTTGCGCGGGATATATGCGGAATGCGGAAAATCATTGCGCGTGCTTGGCTGCGGCACGACAGGTTCGGGGCGCTATCTGATCGCCGATCTCTTCGGGGCGGATATAGTCAAAAACGAGATCACCGCCCAGGCGCGCGGCGCGCTCTTGCTCTGTCCCGACGCCGACACGATTTTTGAGATAGGCGGGCAGGACTCCAAATATATCGCGATAGATCACGGCGTCGTAACCGATTTCACGATGAACAAGGCATGCGCCGCCGGTACGGGTTCCTTCATTGAGGAGCAGGCAAATCTGATGGGCATATCGGTGCGGGATGAGTTTGCCGCGCGCGCCTTTGCGGCAGACGTTCCTGCGTCTCTCGGGCAGCGCTGCACGGTGTTTATCGAGAACGACGTGAAAACGCGCCTCGCTGAGGGCGATTCCATTGAAAATCTTTCTGCCGGCATTGCATATTCCGTTGTCCATAATTATCTGCACCGGGTTGTGGAAAACAGGCGCGTCGGGCGGAAGGTGCTCTTTCAGGGAGGCACGGCCTCCAACCGCGCGGTTACGGCGGCATTTCGCGCGATAACCGGGAAAGAGGTATCCGTTCCGCCGCATAACGACGTCACCGGCGCTATCGGTATGGCGGTCATTGCCGCCGAACTGTATCAAAAAAAGCCTTTTGCCACTTCCTTTATTGGTCTTTCCGCAGGCGATCTTGCCTATTCGGTCAACACCTTTATCTGCCGATCATGCGCGAATACGTGCGAGATACGCGAGGTGCGGCGGCAGGGCGGCAAGCCTTTTTATTACGGGCATCGCTGCGAGCGCTATGATCAGAAAAAGAGCCAGGCGGCGGACAGCGAGAGCCTTGATTTCACGCGCATCCGTAAAAAATTACTTGAGGAAAATATACAACGGATTACGCGCGGCGTCTCTGTGGCGCAGCAGGAGCGTGAACAGATAGGTATCCCGCTTGCGCTTGCGTTTTATGAGACGCTTCCATTTTGGACGGCGTTCTGGACGAGCCTTGGCTACAGGGTTGTGCATTCCGGTGAGACCACGCGCGGGATCGCGGAGGCGGGTATCACGCTCAGCACGGCGGAGACCTGCCATCCCGTGAAGGTGTTTCATGGACACACCGAGGCGCTCCTGAAAATGGGCGTGCAGCGGATTTTTGTACCCTCGGTTATCAATATGCCGCTCGAGGGATCACAATCGGAACACAATTTCAGTTGCACACTGATACAATCCGCTCCCTTTTTGCTGCGCGCCGCCTTTCGTGATCGCGAAATAGATATTCTCTCGCCCGTGATCCATATGCAGTACGGACGCCGCCATGTTCTGCGCGAACTTGGTTCTATGGCAAAGGAACTTGGAATTTCAACGCGGCGGCTCGATGCGGCGCTGGGCGCGGCATATAGCGCGCAGCAGGTATGGCGAGCCGATCTTGAGCAGGCTGCGCTTGATTTTCTCGCGCGGTATAATGGGCGTCCGATTGCGGTCATTGCGAGCCGCCCCTATAACGGATGCGACAGTGGACTGAATCTGAACGTCCCGAGGCGGCTCGCGGAGAGCGGGATACCGGTGCTGCACCTGGAGTCGCTCCCGATATCGCTCTTTGGGGGCAAGGCGGTCGGGAAAAATGATGTTTATTCGGAAAATTCGACAGGCAAATTTTACGACGCCAAACAGGAATCAGCGGCACATCCCGCCGCTCCGCATACATCAGCGGATGTAGCCGACTCATGTGCGGAAGATGGGGATTATACGGAAAATTCGATAGGCAAATTTTCCGCCGTTCCACAGGTTCAACATCCCACCGCTCCGCAGGCACACCCCGCCCCACCGGCAGCGCAAATTTCAGCGCCCGCCCCCTGGGCAAAGATGTACTGGCGGTACGGGCAGCGCATCATGCGCGGGCTGGACTGGGCGGCGCGCACTCCCGGGATTTTGCCGGTGTACATCAGTAATTTCAGCTGCGGCCCCGATTCCTTCCTGCTGCACTATGCCCAGGAGACAATGGGTTCGCGCCCGCTGCTTGTCCTTGAGTTGGATGAGCATTCCGCCGACGCCGGCGTTATAACCCGTCTGGAGGCCTGGCTGGACAGCGCATTGCCGCGGAGCGCCCCGCGTAGGCAGGATGTCGGCTTGCCGCAGTACGGCGCAAATCCATCGCATACAGAGAAAGATTCCGCAGAGTATGCAGGAAGCGCGCCTGCCGCAGATCAGGAGCGAGCGAACCGCGCGCGACGCGATACAACGCTGCGCGGGAAAAAGGTTTTTGTACCTAAGATGAGCGATAACTCCATGCCCATCGCCGCCGCATTCCGGCGCGCGGGCATAGACGCCGCCGTACTGCCGCCGGTTGACGCCGCGAATGTCGAAACAGGCAGGAAGATCACCTCGGGGCGCGAGTGCTACCCCCTTGTTTTGACGGCGGCGGATATATTCAAAATACCCGAAATGCCGGGCTACGCGCCCGGGCGCGCGGTCTTTTTTATGCCCACAACCAACGGCCCCTGCCGCTTTGGGGAGTACGCGCGCCTGCAATCCCTTATTCTGGAACGCGAAGAACTTTCCGGTATTGAAATTTTCTCGCCAAGCTCCGGCTCCGGCTACGGGGAACTGCGCGAACTTTCGCTCGGGTTCTATCTGGATATATGGAAGGGCATGGTCTGCGTGGACGTCCTCGCCAAGGCGCTGCATGCAGCCCGCCCCTACGAAAAAACGCCCGGCGCGAGCGATGCGCTGTACGCGGAGTGTATAGAGCGCCTTGAGCGCGCGCTTGAGTCAGAGAAGCGCGATCTCCCGCAGTTGATGCGCGAATTTCAAAAGCGCTTTCAGGCCATCCCCAGGCGCGCCGCCGACGGTGTGCCGATTGGCGTGGTCGGCGAGATCTACGTGCGCCTGAATACATTCGCGAACGGCGATATCATCAGGCGGCTGGAGCGCCTCGGCGCGGAGGTGGTTTCCGCGCCCTTCACGGAGTGGTCTTTCTACGCGAACCGCTTATCCATGCAGAATAATATCGATCAAAAGCATTACCTCGCGGCCATGAGCGATTATTTTCGGAATAAATTGCAATACGTAATGGAAGAACGGCTTGCGAAACCCTTTCACGCGGAAAAATTTTTCATGGAGCCCGAGATAGACGCGGTGCTGGAGGCAGCCGGGCAATTTATTGATCGGCGCATCCGTGGCGAGGCCGTGCTGACCGTGGGCAAGGCGGTTGATTTTATCGCGCGCGGCTTTGGCGGGATCGTCAATCTCATGCCCTTCTCCTGTATGCCGGGGCTTATCGTCAGTTCCCTCGCGCCTGCGGTCGCGAAACACTATGCCGATCTGCCGTGGCTCAATATCGCGTTTGAGGACAGCGCCGCTGTCATAGACGCGATGCGATTGGAGGCCTTTGTGGAGCAGGCGCGCGCGTACGCAAAACGCAGGGAGGAGAAGGATGCAGGATAAGAGCGAGCAGTACAGGCTTAAGCTTTTTTCCGATCTGCTTGTGCAGGCGGGCGGGATTGAAAACGCGGAACCCCTGCTTTTGTGTATAGCGGATCATCTTGGCCGCGTCATGGATATCGATCACGCCTGGCTGGTTGCGCCCGAAGGCAATCACTACGCGACATATACTTTTCCCGCGCAAGAATCCTGCCGGATGGGCAAGGAGACCATCGCTTTTTTGATGGCGGATGAGTTTCATACATATATTCCGCAGCTCTCTTTGCATCGGACTGCGCGCGGGGTGGATTTTTTTCCGCCCGACGCCGAGAGCCTCGTCAGCCTTCCGTCGCATAACGCCTGCCTTGTTATCGCAAGCCGCAGGCGCAATGCCTATTCCAAAACCGACATAGATTTTCTCTACACGCTCATGCTCGCGCTGCGCCCGCATATCCGGCGCGTATATACGCGCGATCAGCCGGACGCGGCGGCGCGGCGCGCGCTGACCGATATGCTGGTACACGATATCCGCGCGCCCCTGGGAATTATAAATTGGAATATGGAGCAGCTCCTGGACGGCGTAACGGGTGCCATCAGCGCCGAGCAGGAACGCTTTATCCGTTCTTCAATCGAGAGCACACAGGAGCTGCTCGAGATGGCGGATTCCCTTCTGGATATTGATCGCCTGGAGAGCGGGGGGCTGCTTCTGGATCCGGAGGACTGCTCCCTCGAACAGCTCGCGAGGAACATTGCCGGGCGCATGGACTTTGTGACACAGCAAATGGGGTTGCGCTTTCATTTTGATTTTCCCGAAGACTACCCATGCGTCCGCGCGGACAGGCAGCTCATGCGGCGCGTCCTGTTTAACCTGCTCTTCAACGCCGCCAAATACGCGCCTGCGGGCAGCGTCATATATATAGAGGGCGGCGTAAGCGCCGATACGCTCCATCTCGCCATCCGCGACGAGGGGCAGGGCGTCCCCGAAGAATATTTGGAAAGCATATTCGACAAATACGTGCAGGCCGAGGCGCGCGCGGGAGGCGGCATTCCCGGCAAGGGCCTTGGGCTTACCTTCTGCCGCCTCGCTGTTCTGGCGCACGGGGGCGCGATACGCGCGGAGAATGTCCCGCATGGCGGCGCGCGTTTTGTCATTGAATTCAAAAGAGAGCGCGGCTAAGCGCGTTGATTGCACAGCCGCTCTCAGGGGATGCACACCTAAATATTTTTTCTTTGGGAACATATACCGCATACAGAGATATATCGAAAATGCCGGTATTGTATTGGGAAGCGTCCTGCCGTCGTAAACACGATGTTTGCGCCCCGCGCAGACACGGATGTCGGTCGCGCAGCGAGCGCGGGGTAACGGATGTGCCGAAGAGCCTTGCCTCCGGAGTAACCGTCCCGCCGTACAGGTTAAAGCAAACTAAGAATCTTTTGAAACGGCATTGCTTTCTTTGACCACGAAAACAAGATTCTCCGGATCTTCCTCAAACAAAGCAAAGAATTTGAGCAGAAGAGAGATTTTGTAGCGCGTTGATGTACGGGTCCAAACATAAAGCCCATCGTCAATTTTCTCTGATTGAGCAAAGCTGGATTCATCACGCCTAATATGTATGGCCAGATCAACCGAATTATCAGCATCAGCCAAGCAGTTGAGAATTGTTCTATCCTTCTCATGTAATGTTTTCAGTACAGCAGTGTACATCTCCACCCAATTGCGTACCTCTCGTTCAGTTCCATCAAATTTATATTTTATAATGGTTTTTCCTGTAAAATCAATGTCGTCATCAAGCGCATACTCATCAAGCGCCTTTTCCTGTGGAGAATAATCAGTGTTTACATACGGCCACAATTTTAAGGCCTGTTCTACAAGATGCTCTTCACGTTGTTCAAGCTCGGTTACTCCCCATTGAGCATTGCGGGCTATGTATTGATTCATTTTAATGCCGCTCTCAAGATATCCAGCTTTCATGGTTCGTTTTTCTTCAAATACCCGATTTTTGTATTCCGAATTATAAGCGGTTAAAGTCAGATTGGCTAATCTATGCAGCCAGTGTTCATGGATTGTCTTGTAATCAGAACCTAAGGCTTTTTGCCAATCCGGAGACGGGGTTTGCGGCATTATATGATCAACAGAGTATGTGCCATCATCCAAATACTTGTATACAGATTTATGCTCACGGCTGTTACCGTTTTCGAATCTCTCAAAAAGGTATGCCTTGTAGCGCTGAGGCATTTTATAAATATTCTTGTGCCTTAAGTCTTCGGCAAATTCGATATCGTCTGGGAAACGCGCTTTTCCTTTTTTTACAGACAAAACATATCTGAGCTTGCCAATAAAATTGTTCCATGTCTTATCCTGCCGGTTAATATCATTTGCCAATGAGAGAAATATCTTGTTTAATGCATTGGACGGCAAATCACAGATGGTTCTGCGAAATAAAAAGGATTCCACTGTATTAAAAACATCAATGGCGTCATCATCTGACAAGATATTCTGTTCCTTAAGCCGCAGTACTTCCAAAAGAAAGGGGCGTGTAACATTGCTCTCAAAACGATTCAGGCGATCAATGGAGGCATTCAAAATTTTTGGAAAATCAGACGATCCATTGAGCAATTTTTCATATCTTCTGGCATATTCCAGCATATCAATTAAAAGCGATTCAAATTCATTTTCGCGTTTCTGCTCCGCATAATCCTTAAAACTTTTGTAAACCGCATTGATGCCGGGAATTTTTTGCTGCTTTATGCTCAAAAAATCTCGGATAAACCAACTTACATTGTAACTATTGCTCTCTTTGTCACAGCCGGCTTTTTTTTCAATAGGATTCCAATATTCGTTATAATATTTTTCCTGAACACTCGCGGGCAGACACATGAGGATATAGTTTCTGATTTTATCTCCCTCATTCAAGTCAAGCCCTGTGGAATTCATGCTCTCAAACACCAATTGAGGATCATCATCCGGCGGCGTGAGCTTAATAGTAATGACCTGCAAGCGTTGTATAGCAGCAAAAAGCTGATCCGCCGTCAGCATTTTTTTCTGAATTTGTTCATAAAAAAATAAATAATTGACGGTAACATTGGACTTATGGTGGTATTCTTCAGGGTTTTGCCATAACCGTTCAAAGGCGGCGGCGTCTCCCTTGATTGGTTTGAGTTTTATTTTACGTTTGTCCGGGTTTATCTCGTCCGCGAGATATTTTTTTATAATTATATCTGCTAAAACTTGTTCGGTAGATTCCATCTTACCTTCTTTAAGAAGTTTTGCCAGCGCAAGCAGCAATAGGGTAACGGTGGTGATGCGCTGCTGGCCATCAATAATGAGAAGTTCTGCTATGCCGCCATCGGGATCATTTACGTATACGATCCCACCAAAAAAGTGCGTTTTACGATCGTTTTTAATTGTATCCAGTAAATCCTTAAAGAGTGTTTTGCAATGTTCTACTTTCCAGTCATAATTGCGTTGATACACCGGAATAATGAGTTTATCGGATATTCTGAGAAATTCTAAAAGTTTTTCTGATGATCCAGTCATTCCGTTTGCCCCCATTCTTATGAAAATACAGCAAGTGGCATACACTCCAATACACATATGATATATATTTTTGGCAGAGTATTCAAGATTTGCGAAATCATTTACAAATGGTAATCGCATTATTCGCTGACAAAATATAAAACCTGTAGCATTTACGCTTGCGCTATGCTATAGTATCGCATGACCCAAGGAGGCAGGACGCATGAAAACGCTTGTCATTTTTTATTCATACACAGGTACCGCAAAGCGCATCGCGCTCAATTACGCTGTCCAGAATGCAGCCGAAACGCTTGAGATCCTTGACGTGAAGCGGCCGGGCGTCCTGAAGGCATATACCAGCGGATGTGTGGCGGCCATGCAGGGCAAACCCTGGGCGATCAGGCCGCTTGCGGTCAATCCCGGGGCATATAATCGGCTTGTGCTATTTGTTCCTGTATGGGCAAATAATCTCCCGCCTGCGGTAAACGCCCTGCTTGCGCTCCTGCCGGGCGGCAAAAAAATTGAAGTCAAAGCCGTATCCGGCAGCGGCCGGAGCGGGCAAAAATGCAAAGAGCGTCTCGGGAGTCTGCTCCAGGCGAAGGGCTGCACCCTCGAGAGCTATACGGATCTGAAACAGAGCGACGCGCTTCGGGAACTGCAATAACGCTCAGGATTTAATCAGGGCGATCTTCCCGCACAATATGGAAACAAGGAGCGCGCTCATTTTTTCCATCTCTGAGATGAGCACATATTCCTCATTGGTGTGGACAGCGTGCATCCCGCAGGCGAGATTCAGGCAGGAGACGCCGCGCGCGCTGATGATATTCGCGTCGGAGCCGCCTCCCGTCACAAACGCGGAAAAGGGGAGGCCGCAGGCCTCCGCCGCCGCGCGCACAACCGCGATCAATGGATGATCGGGCGCGACGGAAAAGCCGTCATACTCCGGCGTTACGGTCAGAATATTTTTGGTTTTGAATTTTTCTTCCGATATCCGGCAGGCCTCCAGAAGGCGCGCGCAGTGTTCGTCCAGCAGCTTTTTGTCGTGGCTCCGTATCTCGCCGGTAAGGACTACATGGTCGGGTACGATATTATTGGCGCCCCCGCCTTTGACCGAACCGAAATTCGCGACCGAATGTGCATCGAGGCGGCCAGTCGGAAAATCATGGATCACCTGCGCCTGTGCCGCAATCGCGCTCGCGCCTTTTTCGGGCTCGATGCCGGCGTGAGCCTTCTTGCCACAAAATTCAATTACAAATTCGGTGTGATACGGCGAGGCGGTCGCCGTGCTGCCGATCTCTCCGCTCGAATCGAGCACGAGGCAATACGCCGCCTGTATCCGCGCCATGTCCAGATGCTTCGCGCCCACAAGGCCAACCTCCTCGGCGGAGGTCACGATCACCTCAATCCGCCCATGCGGGAGGTGGTTTTCGGTAATCACGGCGAGCGCCTCGATGATCTCGGCTATCGCCGCCTTATCGTCCCCGCCCAAAATGGTCGTGCCGTCGGACGAGAGGCGATCCCCATCGCGGATCACCCGTACCTGCGCGCAGGGTTCCACGGTATCGGCGTGCGCGGCGAGGGCAAGCGCGGGCAGCGCCGGATCCGTCGCCGGAAGATACGCGATCAGATTTTTGCCCCGTCCATAATCCTGCAGTTCCGCCTCGCAGCCCAGCGCCTCCAATGCACTGCGGACATAGGCAAAGACTGCATCCTCGGCGAAGGAGGGGGAGGAGATGTGCGCGAGCGCCGTAAAGCAGTCCGCGAGACGTTCGCGATTGATATTTGGTTTCATGGTTTCGGGACTCCGTCTCTCCGTTCATTGCGCCGGAGAATACGCGTATATTTATCAGGGAAAATATAGCAAGCGCTGTGTTTGATATGACTGCGAATGAGAAGCGCATTGAGCGCCGTTTGCAGGATGCAAGCGCTGTGTTGTATATGGGCGCGGATCTGATGGGTCGTAAGCGCGCGTTCGGGACGGCACACCAAGCGCGCCCCTGTACTGCGACAGGATGTTGTGTCCCGCGCGAAGCGTACACGGTAAGCTGCTTCCGAAGTAGGAGTACGTGCTTCGGAAAAGGATGTCGCACGTATACCCATTCGGGCACAAGCGCGCGAAAGAGGAACTATGCCGCAGCAAGAGATCATACTGTGCGATGAAACGGGATACCCCGGGGTGTTCGCGCGCTATGCGCATTTTTTCGCGCCGGGGCGGATCATCTTTCTGCGCGGCGATCTCGGCGCGGGGAAGACCACCTTTGTGCGCGCGGTCTGTACCGAACTGGCGGTCGAGGATCTGGTATCGAGTCCCAGCTTCGCTATCCTCAATGTGTACCATACCCCGGATTTCCGGATTGCGCATTTTGATCTCTTCCGGCTCAGCGCGGCGCATCAGTTGGACGAAATAGGCGCGCTTGATTTTCTCGACGCCCTCGTGTTTGTGGAATGGCCTGAGAACTGCGCCGGGTTTTTCCCGGATCCGGATCTGGAGATCGCTTTTGAATTTGCGCGGCAGGATGGGCGGCGTCTTTGTCTGCGGGAGGGTAAATAATGCGCATCCTGGCAGCCGATACCTCCTCCCGCCGGATCAGCCTCGCGCTCTTTCAGGGCGGCGAGATAATTGAAATAAGCCAAAGCATGGAGAGTCCTTCCGCCGCGCGCTTTTTTGTGCTGCAGGACGCGCTTCTTGCGGCGGCAAAAATTCAGTTGGACGCGCTGGATTGCCTCGCGCTGGGTTCTGGTCCCGGCTCCTTTACCGGTCTTCGGGTTTCCTTTGCCGCCTTTCGCTGCCTGGCCTGGGCGCGCGCGATCCCCCTGTACCCCGTATGCAGTCTGGAGGCGATGGCGTATCCGTACCGCAGCCTCGACGCCCCGCTTATCGTCCGCGTACCCGCGCGCCGGGGGCAGGTGTACCAATACGTAAGCCATCGCGGGCAAGTGCTCCAGGAACTCGCGCTCCTTCCGTGCGCGGAGGCAAGCGCGCGCTCTCTCTCTCTTCCCGAGCCGCGCTTTTTACTGAGCCCGGCGGACGATGAGGATACGGAATGTGTGCGCCTCTTTGGCTATCCCGACGCCGCGAGTATCGCGGCGCTCGCGGCCGACAGGACGGATCCGCCGCCCAAACTGGAGGACGTCCTCCCGCTTTACCTCCGCCCCAGCGACGCCGAGATGAGTCTCTCGCGCCCCGCAAAACCATTGAACGAAACACCTTGCTCCGGCGGAAGTGCTCGGATACTCTAAGGCTATGGCGACTGCAAAAAAGAAGGAACGCATCCTTGATCTGGGCGACGCGATCATCGCCTCGCCGGGCATAGCGATTGGCACATCCGTTATCTTTTCGGACGATATCCATTATACGCCCGAATATACCATCATGCGCAGCCAGATCGATGATGAACTCATGCGCCTGAACGCGGCCATCGAAAAGGCGCGCCAGGATCTCATCGGCAGGCAGGAAGATCTTTCCAAACATTTCGGTAAGTCGGTGGAACTGCTTGACCCGATGCTCAAGATGCTCAGCGATCCCGCCCTGCACCGCGATATCCGCGCGCTCATGGAAAAGCGTTTGACCAATATCGAGGTCATTTTTGCGCAGGTTATTGATTCCTGGGTGGATAAATTTGTCACCTCGGGGGATCGCTATTTCCGCGAGCGCTCCGAGGATCTGAAGCATCTCAAAAACCAGGTTATGCTCATTTTGCTTGGGCGCACCGAAAACAATCTTCGCAACCTCTCGGAAGATACCGTTATCATTGCCAATACACTCTCCCCAACGCAAACCGCCGCCATGGATATGCGGTACGTCAAGGGGATCGTCACCGAGATTGGCGGGAAAACCTCGCATAGCGCGATCCTCGCGCGCGCGCTGGAGATTCCCACCATCGTAAGCGCGGATGATATCACGCGCGTGGTTCCGTCGGGTGTGCCGGTCATTCTGGACGCGATCCACGGGCGGCTTATCGTGCATCCGAGCGCGGCCAATCTCAAGGAATATAAAACCGCGCGCAGCGTACACAGACGCTTTATCAACAAACTGCGCTCGATAGACGATCTGCCGGCGCTCACAAAAGACAAAACCAAAGTGATCGTGTCCTCAAATATCGGCATAGTTGAGGAAATGGACGCCGCCTCGGCCAGCGGCATAGACGGGATTGGGCTTTTTCGCAGCGAATTTTTATTTGTTGAACGCGAGGAGTTCGCGAACGAAGAGGAGCAGTACGGGATTTACTGCGCGATTCTCCAGAAAATGGGCAAACTTCCGGTGGTTATCCGCACCATCGATTTTGGCAGCGATAAGCCTTCCCCGGAGCACCGCCATTATTTTGAGGCCAATCCCGCGCTGGGCTGGCGTTCGATTCGCTTTTGCCTGAGTATGCCCGAGATTTTCAAGACGCAATTACGGGCGCTCTACCGCGCATCTGTGCATGGGAATCTCGAGATTATGATCCCGATGATATCGAGTGTTGAAGAACTCACGATGACCAGGCGCATCATTGACGGGGTGAAGCGCGATCTTGCCCGCGAGGGGTATGCCTTTCGCGACGACGTTCCGTTCGGGGTTATGATTGAGCTTCCGGTCGCGGTACTCATGGCGGATGAACTCGCGCGGCATTGTCAGTTTTTCAGCATCGGCACGAACGATCTTGTACAATATGCGCTCGGGGTGGATCGCGCCAATCGCAAGGTCGCGCATCTCTATAAGCACAGCCATCCCGCTATCCTCAAATTCATCAGCATGACAATCGAGGCGGCCGCCAGGCGCGGGATACCGGTCAGTATGTGCGGGGAAATGGCCAGCGACGCTCTGTTTACCGAATTGCTGCTGGGTATGGGGCTTCGCCATTTCAGCATGAGTACGGGCTATATGCGCAGCGTAAAAAAGATCATCCGCTCCACAACCATCAGCGAGTGCGAGCAGATCGCCGCCAAGGTACTCTCGCTTACCCAAACCACTCAGGTCGACGCTTTTCTCCTGAACCGCGTCCGCGAGCAATACCCCGACAGCTTTGATAAGTTGTAGAGCGCCTATTTTTGGAACGAGTTGCAGAGTACAACCACACGGCAGCGCTTCAGTTGGGTACGGGTGACGGACGAGGCGAGGATGTGATCGCTGTCGGCGTCAAAGAGGACAAGATCGCCCGCGCCCATCGTGTCCTTCGCGACGACCAGAAAGAACCGCGTCCCCGCGCGCATCACAACCCGGGGATCAGTGGGATCGCTCAGGAAGAGTATATGCCCATCCTGCACGTATATGGTACGGTCGGTATAGGCGATGCTGTACACCAGGTCGCCGCTTGCGTTCAGTATACGTGTGCCGAGCGCAGGCTGGAAGGGCAGATGCCGCGCGTCCACAATGATTCCGGAGTGATGAAATACCGCGCGCGTTTGTCCCCTGGGCGGCGGCGGGAGCGCATAGATTGGGAAATGATTCGAGAACATGGATAAAAAACCAAATTGGCCAAGCAAGCTGATCTCGAGCCCCATCTCCGCTCTGCCGTTTTGGCTGTGAAAGGGAAGGGAGGTTGTGGCCAATTCAGGGATGAAATTCTGGATGCTGCGCGAAAAATCGTCCGAATCCATCAGATCGCGTACGCGCACTCCTCCGTCTACCGGAAGCGCGAGCAGGGTTGTATACAGATCCGCAAGCGCCCGCGTTTTGGCCAGCGACGCAATGGAGATGCGCTTTTCGGCAGCGTCCTGTTCCAATGGCTGCCAGGGGATGGAGACCTGCGCGCGCAGGCTTAAACTTGTCCAGTTGATCATGCTTTGGGCGCTCTGTTCCAGGACGTCGCCCGAAGCGCTGAACAGGGCGGAACCCCCGAGCAATACCGCGAGAATGCTTCCCGCGAAAATCTGTTTTTGAATAGATCGCACGCTTGTTCCCCGGCAGGATATGGGGGCTTTATTCAATCCAGAATAACTCTTGCCCCTCTCTGACTGATTCGGCGTTTTGGGCAAGAACCTTGACTATGCGCCCCGATGTTTCTGCGAGAAGTTCGTTATAAATTTTCATGGCCTCTATCAGGCAGAGCACGGTGTCCGGCGTAACCACAGTGCCTACGCCGGCAAACGGCGGGGATTCGGGCGAGGATGCGGAATAGAAGGTACCATTGAAGGGCGAAAGGATCTTGGTGACTTTGCCGGAAGCGGCGTCGGTATTTTGCCCGCCCTCGCCCGGCACCGCAAGAGGAGCGGGTTTGTCGGTCTGCGGCACGGCAGCGATATGCGGTTCGGTCTGCGGCGCGCGGTGTTTGCGAAACAGGACGCGCGTACCCTTTTCATCTATCGAGAGTTCTTCAAGGTGGTTTTTTTCAAAAAACTCGGCATAATACTGAAATTCGCCCGACGCGACGTTAAAAATCGAGCGCGGATCCTTTTCGCCCGCGTTTTGCGCTTGCCGACGCGATCTCAGCTTGAAATTCATGGACGCCCCTCAGCCAAGCCGACCCACGAAGCGCGCGATACGCGAAACCGCCTCGCGGATGTTATCCTCGGAGGTGGCATACGAAAGCCGGATATGGGCGTCGCTGTCAAAGGCGCTTCCGGGAACCGCAGCCACATTTTCTTTTTCGAGCAATGCGGCGCAAAAGTCGAGGCTGTTTTTGACAGGGGTTTCGTCAATGGCTTTGCCGTAATGCGCGGATACGTTCGGAAACAGATAAAACGCACCGAGTGGTTTATAACAGGAAACACCCGGAATGGCGCACATTCCGGAAAATATCAGATCGCGGCGTTTGCTGAAGATATCGCGGCATCGCGGACACCAATCGCTCGTATCATGCAGAGCCGTGATGGATGCTTCCTGACAAAAGGTGACGGCATTCGAAGTGGAATGGCTCTGGAGTACGTTCATGGCTTCGATGATATCCTTTGAGCCTGCGGCATAGCCGATGCGCCAGCCGGTCATGGAGTAACTTTTGGAGAGGCCATTCACAGTGATGGTGCGATCAAAAATATCCTTTCCGAGGGAAGCGATAGAGATGACTTCGGCGTTGTCGTAGGTAAGCTTTTCGTAGATCTCGTCGGAAATGACGAGAATATTGTGCCGCAGCGCGAAATCGGCGATCTCTTCGAGATTTTTGCGGGTATAGAGCGCGCCGGTGGGGTTCGAAGGCGAATTGATGAGAAGGGCGCGCGCTTTGGGGCTGTATGCCTTTTCGAGCGCATCGGCATGGAGATAAAAGCCGTCCGCCTGATCGCAGGGAACCTCCACGGGGATGGCCTCGGCAAGGTGCGCCATCTCTTTATAGGAAACCCAGCCCGGAACCGGAACCAGAACCTCATCCCCGGGGTTCAGGATCACCTGAAGGATGTTATACAGGGTGTGTTTTGCGCCATTGGCGACCGAGATCGCGGCCGCCGGATACTCCAGTCCATTTTCCTTTTTGAGTTTTTCGGCAATGGCCTGGCGCAGTTCCGGGGTTCCCGGCACAGCGGTGTATTTGGTTTTTCCGGCCTTCAACGCTGCATAGGCGCTCTCGATCAGAAAATCGGGGGTGTTAAAATCCGGCTCCCCGGCGGACATATCGATGACGTTTTTCCCGGCCTTGGCGAGTTCCTTCGCTTTGGCGGAGATGGAGAGCGTGGCCGATGGCGCGACAGACGCGACGCGGCGTGAAATATGAGGAACAAATGCGGGCATGATAAGGACTCCGATAGGTGGTTTGGGATATTCCTGAACAATATGCAGGTATGGCGGTTAAAAAATCAGTTTTTACTATAGTAATGTTTGTTGAACTCTGCGCCGTATTTGGTTATCCATTCGCACGCCGCTTTGAGTTCCCCGATATCGTGACCCTGCTTTTCGCTCTCGATCCACTTGTAGCGCAAGATCTCATCGATCTGAGCCGTATTATACTTTCGCAGTTCATCTTCAGTCATACGCATCCCCGCTCCATGCCCTATACATCGGAATATCATCCTCAATCCCCCAGTAAAAACCTATCATTGAATAGGGTGCAGTGTCAAATTTTAATCTTTTTAATCCGTGAGGAGCAGGATCTCGCCGCCCGGCGAGGCGATGACGTCTATGGCCCAGCCGCCATTTTCCTGGGTAACTCTGCAGCGCAGGCGCTTTCCGGAGGGGAGTTCCAATTCGAGATGTGATCCGGTTTGTGTAACGATTTCTACGGCGCGCTGGGTTTCTTTTCCGGTATTCTCAAACTCAAGCTGGAAGAGGTAATCGATGGAACCCGCTGTGCCGAGACCGCTGGTGATCGAGCGCTGCACCGCCGCCGCGCTTACTTCGGTATAGAGCGCCATGATCGCGCGGTGCTGGCGAAGGTGGATCGCGATGGAAAGGGTGTCCGCGAGTTCAGATATACTGGCGCGCTGAACAGGGATGCGCGTTTCCGTTTTGGTATTTGCGTTATCTCCGCCGCTTCCGCATACCGCAAGCAGGATACAGGCGAGAATTATCAAAATGCCTGAGATTTTCGTTCGCATACGCTCAAATATACACCTCTCCGGCCTTTTGCGTTTATTTTCCGCGCGCTTGACTTTCATTTATGCCCCCGATAGTTTTGAGTTTGGAAGCCGGGATGGTGGAATGGTAGACACGCTAGCTTCAGGAGCTAGTGGCCGCAAGGCTGTGCAGGTTCAAGTCCTGTTCCCGGCATTATTCGGTCGTTTTTTCCCTTTTTCTTGCTTCAATAACTTTATATACTGCAATAAATTACAAAATCTCTGATTTTTACAGTACCCAAAAACGCCAAAAAGTAAACAAAAAGTAAACGAAAAACAGGAGAAATTTATGGAAATTCACGTTTTCAAAAAAACCCGGAAAACCCCTCGAGGGATCTCCGCGCAATGGAATTGCCATTTTGTGGAGCCTGTAACGGAAAGGCGCGTTCAAAGGGTTTGCAAAGGGTGCAGGACGCGCCGCGAGGCGATAGCTTATGCGCGAAGCCATTTTTTGCGGGAAACGGATATCAAACAAAGGGGGCTTATAAGGGATATTGCGCAAAATATGTATATTCCCGGGGGTGTCCATCTTCAGAGGTCGGCGCAGCTTGGCAGGGTATTGGATATGCGTACAATTTCAGCCAACCGGAAATTACTGGAGGAGATCATAAAACTATGGGGGGATCGGGAACTGTCGGGTATCACATCTGCGGAAGTGACGGCATATTTTTTCCAGGACGAAAAACACAGTAACGGCGTAAAAAATACATATATACAAATTTTCTCCGAAATATACGACGAGGCGGAATGGCAGGGGCTGCGTATTCAAAAACCTGCTTTCAAGCGCTTTGTCCGGCATTCCAAAAAACCGGATATTTTTACAACGGATGAGTTAAACCGCCTTTTTAAACCTGAAAATTTCCGCGACGAAATGAGCTATTTGTTTTTTTTACTTTGCTTTTCTGCGGGGCTGCGGCTTGGCGAGGCTTTGGCGGTGCGCCCGTGCCAGATACTCCACGACCGCCAGGCGCTGATCGTGGACGGATTTTTAAGGTATAATCACGAGCGCACAAATTATAATAAAACCGGAACGGCGGAAAATAACCGCTTCAGGGTGACAATGCTTCCGAAGTATGTGCTGGCAAAGCTCGCCGATTATATATACAGGCGTAATATTCAGCAGGAAGCCCTTATTTTTACGAATTCGGCCGGCGCGCCGCAGAGCAGCGGATGGGCGCAGTATGTCTTTGCGCTTGCCTTGAAAAAAGCCGGCGTTGATACTGCCCGCCGCAAGCTCTGTATCCACGCTTTGCGCTTTACCTACGTAACGCGGATGCGGGCGCTTTTACCCGTCGAAATTGTACAAAGAGCCGTTGGGCATATGTCGGCAGATATGACAGATTACTACACGCGCCCTTCGCTGGAAGCAAGCCTGAAAGGGGTAGAGGGGCTTGAGCAGGCGTCCGAAAAACTCTTTGAATGAGCGGGGCTTATGGAGTCCCACCGAAGAGTTCCATCTGTTCAAACTCCGCAATGTGTATTTTTTGAAATTCCACAAATTCCTTTTTGCTGTTTTTATACGCGCCGCAGATCCCTTCGATTTCGCCGCCTGCGGCTCTGCGCGCCTCGTTCAGGGATGCAAACATGGGGGCTGCGGCATTGGCCGTTTTTTGGCGCACAAGGGAACCCATCCGCAGCTGGAAGGAATATGCGTATACGCCGAATATTTCGTAAATCAGAATCCGCACAAAGTTTTCGCCGTGCCGCTCCTCGATAACAAGGCAGGGACAGCCGCGCACATTCCCCCAGGCGTCGCAGCCTTCCGGCGGGGTTTCATGGATACGCTCGCGGCAAAGTTCAATTAAAGGGGTTTGCCTCATCCCCGGGTTCCGGCGGCGATGCTGCAGGCAGCGGGGCGCCGCCAAAGAGTTCATCCTGCGTTTTGAGGCGCATCCCGATAAATACGCGCGCCGATTCGCCGCCTATGCGCTGTCTGCTTGCGGTGACGTGATTCTTTTTGTAGTTCTTCAGTATGACCGCTGTGCATCGTTGGTGTGACAGGGCTTCGCCGCGTTTTGCGTCGTTCTCGTCCAAATCAAAGTACCGCACATAGTCATTATATACATCCCTGGTTCTTACCATGCTGTTCTCGTCAAAGACAATATTTTCTTTGAGATATTTGTCGAGAGCGGATTCTACCTCGGATATGGCTTCGCTCTTGTGCATCAGGCTTTCCTCTGATACCGGAATAATGCCTCTGTGTTCTGTTTTTAAGCGCACATAATATTCGGCAAGGATGCGGATGATTGCCGGCAATTCGGGCGCAAGCGCGCGGGTGATGTCGTCGGGAAGCATGGTGTCGCTGTCCCTGCGGCCATGCTGTACCAGAAAGGGGATAACCACCATACGCTCGAGTACGGCCTCGTCGTGCCGGTCAAAGCGCGGGAGTACGTTTGTAGAAATGATGATCTGCGCGGTATTCACAAATTCCTTGGGCGCTTCGTTCAGCCCGCGCGCGCTGAGGGTATCGCCGCCGGTCAGCCTTTTCCAGATTGCGGCATTCAGCTTCGCGCCGTCTTCGGTTTCGCTTGTTATCGCCGCGCAGAGGCCCGGGAGCTTTGCGAGATTGGGCGTCGGTCCGTTTGCGTTTGAAAATCCCTTGCCTTTCGGAACGAGTTCGTCCGGGGGGAGCGTGGTTGTTAAATCTGTATACGTATTTTGTATCATCCTTATGGTGGCGGTTTTCCCTGTGTTTTTGTCGCCGATAAAGAAGGCGCCGTATTTATAATGTGTGCGCGAACCGATAAGCGACAGGTAATACATAAGGGTTTCGAGCGTGTCCTCGTTGCGGAAATTCCCGCGCATAAACTTCCAGAAGAAAGCATCTGCGGCGTTTCTGGTCTGCGCCTCGGTATAGGGCAAAAACGCTTTCCGGTATTCCTCCTTCCGGCTTTTTCGGAACACAAGTTCGCTGCCCGAAAAATCCATTACACAATCTGCCAGGGTGAGGGTTTCGCGGATCAGGTCGCCGTCAAAATGCAGCGGGTCGGATTTGTCGTCGGTGTTATGGTATACGCCCTCCGCTTTGAGCGTGCCAAACTCGCGCGCGATAGCGAGCCGGATGTGGTCGGGGTCGATCTTGTCTTTAAGACGGTGCAGCTTTTTGTTGTCCGGCGCGGTTTCATTGCCGTCCTCGTCTTTTTTTTGCCCAAAATACTGTATAACCGCATGAAGGGCGTCGCTCGCCACCCCGGAGATGCCCGGCATATGCTCCCATATATGGCCATTAAAAAAATAGAAATGCTTATCGTTTTTCGCGTCGTTGTAAATCATATTTTCGTCGAGAATGTCGGCAAGCAGAAGCGCCGCCGACCGCATACTTGCATCGTGTATGAAATTGTGGGCATGATGGTTTATCTCTATTTCGTCATAATCGAGCGTATACTCTGTATTGAGTATGCGAATACTCTTTGGGGGTTCGTCCATCGGGGTGAGGCCATATTTCACCTCGCGCAGAATATATTTCGATATATGCGGCTCAATGATATCCAGAATACAGTAGGGCGATATGTTCCGGTCGATAACAAAATCTTTTTCGTCCGCGCCCCATTCCAGCAAGCGCTTTCTTGCCTCTGCCTGCGGAAAGACCTGAATGCAGGCGGAATAGAACATGGCCAAATCAAAGGGACCGAGCTGCTGTATATTGATTTTTCGCAGGAGGCAGCGCAGCCGCTTGATCGACAGTTCGTTATATTTTTCAAACTGCGTATATGTTTTTTTCGGCTTTTGCGGCGTCCATTCGCGCGCGGCCGCCAGCGCATCAAGGATCACCTCCCGTTTACCCGCGATAATCAGCCCGTCCTGATCCTTATACCCGGTGACATCCGGCGGGGGCAGCTCCGCCATTTTGATTGTACCCGTGTACCCCGCGCTGCGGATGATTTGCGGGATATTGTGTTTGCGCTTATCCGTTTCGTCCAGCGGTTCAAGCCCGCTTGCCTTGCGCCCTGCCTTGTCGGAATCGAAAAACAGGATGATTTCCGGAACGCACAGCAGGTGCTGTATCACCTTGGGCTTGGTTAAACCGTTCACGCCGCCGGTCGCGAATACGTTGGGTATGCCGATGGCCGCAGAGGAGAGCGCATTCATCTCGCCCTCGACCAGAATGGCAGGCAGCGCAGGATTGACCCCGCCCGGCATCGGGAAGGTTTTGCCGCCTTTTGATGTGCGCTTTTCGCAGGTTTTGCATGAACCATTTTCCGCAGCCTGCGGGCAGCCCGATATTTTGGGACACGTATTGCACGAGCCGGCGCGGTAGTAGTGGAGCTTATAGCCCGTGCCGAGCTTCATTACAACGCCCGGCGATTCCCAGGTGGAATGTCCGGTTGTGGGGTGAACAAGGGGAATGCCGCAGTTTTTAAGAAGGGCGGCGCTCAGGTGTTTTTTGGCTTCGGCAAGCCCCGGCCAGTAGAATAGTTTGGAGAGGATATACTCCTCGACGCCGACGGGATACGCCGACGCGCTGGGGACGCTCGCCTGCGCGCGCTCGCGCAAAAACGCGCGTATTTTTCCCTGGGCTTGCGGATTTTTCGCGAGATAATCTTCAAAGACCCGCATCGCGGCCGCGTCGGGCGCGAAGTCTTCGCCTGTGGATCGCGGCGCGGCAGCCGCATCACGCGCGCCGCCAAAAAACTTTTCAACAAATTCAAACTGCGCTTTTTTGTCCGTTATATCTTCCAGCAGCCCCACAGCGTCGTATATATCGCCCGTAATGCCGCAGCCGTGGCATTTGAAACTATCTTTCCATAATTGGCACGAGGGGGTTGCGTCGCCGTGCCTGTGCGCGCCGCTGTTGAAGCAATGCGTCGGGCTTTTGGAAACATCCACGCCTTTATGCGCAAGATATTCCTTGAGCCTGTTTTTATATAGGTCAAAATTCATTTTACGGCGCGCCTCGATAAAAACGCCCGGTCGCCCGGGGAGCTGTGCTTATTTTACGGAAACGGAAATTATCGTTCCGTCTATAGCCTTTTTGACAAGATGCACATTTTTTGTAATTCTGCTGCCTGTCTCTTTAAGAAGGGCAACTTCTTCGGGGCTGTAATATACCCCGTCTTCGCAATATACCGCCCCCGTTTTTTCGCTTATCGCGATCTCCTGCCCAAGAGCCTCATTCCATTTATACCTGAAGCCGGGCTTGTGCTCCTTCGGCATACGTCAAAGCGTGTCGATTCTATATTGCAGAAGCTCAAGGATATCCGCAGCACCCGTGCTCCTGCGGCAGTGCCTATAGTTAGCGTTTATCGATTCGGCGGTAAGACATTCTTCTCTGTATCGCATGATGAGCGCATATACCGCGCGGAAGCTGACCATCTTTTCAGGGGGATCAAACGCCTCGCTCTTTTCGCGCGGAACATTCCGCAAATTTTTCTGTGCTTCCTCAAAACCCCGCCGGAAGGCTGCAGTGCCTTCGGCAAGCGATTCCGCTTTTTTCCGCGCTTCCTGTGCGGCATTGG
This sequence comes from Spirochaetota bacterium, assembly GCA_031283155.1. GTDB lineage: Bacteria > Spirochaetota > JAGLSM01 > JAGLSM01 > JAKPMW01 > JAKPMW01. The sequence goes on from JAITCI010000049.1 coordinate 23,142, forward strand.
CGGGGCGTTCAGCCTGTTTGCGTGCAGGCGTTGCATCATTTCCGGCAGACACGGCGATGTCCGCGCGGGCATCGCCGCGCGGCTTTTGCGATGGGAAAAAGTCGCGCATCACGGCTATGGCGTCCCTCGAGGAACCGCCGCGCTCCAGAGTTTGGCGCGCGATGAATGGGTAGTTTTGCGGGTCTGCTTTGTGCATTTCAAACAAGGCGCGGGTAGACAAGCGCGCTGTGCAAATTCCTTCGCGCTCCAAAGCCGCGCGGACTGTATATGCGCACACATTCTTTGACACAAACACCTCGTCCTTTGAGAGCCTGGCCGCGATCTCTTTTTGCTGGATATTGTTTTGGCACATCTTATATATGCCCGCTTCGCGCTCTGCTGAGGTGAGATCGCTCCTTTGCAGATTTTCCACAAGCTGCAGGGTGAGTTTGTCGCCCGCGATGAGCATCGCGTCGATTGTGGTAAAGCTCTCGCCCTTGTCGCAGAGCAGCCTGATCGCGCGATACCGCCTGTGCCCGGAAATAAGCTCATACTGCTCGATTCCGTCGTCGTCAGGACCCAGCGCCTTTACCAGCACGGGCGCGAGCTGCCCATGCGCCTTGATGCTTTCCGCAAGCGCCTCAATATCCGCATACTGGATGCGCACATTGTCTCTGCATTCAATCTGATCAATCGCGAGTTTTTTTAATCCTGAACCACCGCCCATTTTAGCCATTTGCTTCTCCCTTTATGATATGATCCGTAACTGCTCTGAGCTTTTGTTTCACCGCCGCATGCAGCGGATAGTCCACATTGTCTGTAATTTTTTTGAGCGATTGAATATAGGGTATAGGGTACGGGATCAAAAACTCACCGAACTCCTGCCGGTACATATCTTCAATACCCGGGAGATTTGTTTTTTTATTGCTGGCGTTAATGCACACAAACACCTCTTTGCCCTCAAGGCCGCAGTCCTGAAGGGTGTCAAAAAACAGGCGCGTCACCTCGTAGTCAATGCGCGAACAATTGGCCGGAATAACTATCACGTCGGACGCATATACAGCATTGCGCAGGTGCGCGCCCCAATACCCGGGCGGGTCGATCAGAATGTAGTCGTATTTGTGCGCAAGCCCGCTTTTGCGCAGCGAAATTTTGAGCTGCGTATCCATGATGTTATTCAGCAGCATATTTCTGATGTTGCCCGGAATGATGTCGATATTTTTACGCGCCGGATATATGCCCGCAAAATTTTCCGGACACGCCGATAAAAACTCCATGGACGTTGCGTCCTGGAGTATCCTGCCGTAGCATTGCGAGATTGCGCAGGATGCGTCCAGGTCGATGATCAGCACCCGCGCGCTTTCCTCCGCCAAAAGCGCCGCCATAACAACCGAGAGCGTTGTTTTGCCCGTGCCCCCCTTTGGGCTTGCAGCCGTGATTATCATTGCCATCCTTTATCCCCCACTCTTTTTTCTGCACCCGCATCGCCGACAGTACGCCGCCCAGATTCCCTGTCCGCCGCGAAATGGGATCCAGTCATGCCCCAGAAAAAAACACGTGAACCTATTCCGGAAGTTTTTCATTTTGCGGCGCGCGGCTTTCTCCCGCGTCGGCTCACAAAAACACCTCCTGCCCCATCAGATTCGCTGCGCTGCATATACATGAGTGGGATTTTGACGTAAAATTCTTTTGCATATTCTGCGAGTTCACTGTCCGTAACATTCAGCCATTTAATAACATTTTCGCGTTTCCAGCACTTTACCCCGCCCACCAATTTGGAGTTCCGGCCGCAGCAGGGCTGCAAAAAGGCTCTTGCATGACAGGTGGAATAAGCGCCGTTTAAGTGTGCAGACTTATCATTATTAAGCCCGGACATGGCGGAAAGCAGACCGCGTTTTAACGCGACGGCCTGCTTCAGATCGACCCATTCCGGCAGATTCTCGTGGCGTTTGTTCTCGTGTACTTCCAGGCGCAGCTTGGCTATTTCCAGCGAAAGACGCTCTATGAAAATTTTCAGCCCCTCGATATCGTTCATTTTGGCGTCCTTATGAGTTTGCAGCCAACAAGAACCCTGGCTTTCTTCCCGCCGATATCCTTGTCGAAGGGCAAAAACGAAGCCCCGAAGGAATCAAAAAACAGGCCGGAAAAGGCGTGATAAGAAATGCTGTCCGGATACAGCGAAATGAATTTCATGTATATATCCACAAGCCGAACGCAATCGTCGGCGTCATTTGTCAAAACGAGATATTTCTGCGTAAATTCGTCCAGCGTTTTTGCGTAGTTCTGTAATTTTGTAAGATCGTGTTCAAGGGAGGTTCTTGTTTCCAGGAGCGCCGGAATATTTTTGAGCTTTTTCGCGTCGCCGCTTTTTTGATACTTCGCGATGCGTTTGTTTGTGGATATAAGCGCTTCTCTGAGTTTATCTGTCTTTGTGCCGTTCATATATACAGCTCCTGTGATTGTAATGAAGAGTGCATACTCTTTCCTCCGCTCATGGGTATGGGCACTTATACTTGATCTGCTTGGTCCAAACGTCTGTAATGAGGATATACCCCAGAATGATGACGGAACGGTCGGGGGCGCTGGTCCAGACGGTACCCATGCCGTTGGGTTCATCGCCCCATTGGAAGTACCTGATGTCATCCACCCGGTACTTTGTCCCGCTGATGACAATGCTTTTGCTCGAGCGTCGTATCCGGGTTTGCGGGGGCTTATTCCGGGGCATTGCTATTCTCCTTTGGCGCGTGGGTTGAAACCAGCGAGTACACGCGATCAATACCGGCGCGGGGCGCAGATTAAACCCCGCCTCAAAATGGGCAAAGCTGTAGCGGCGTCATACGTTGGCCTCCTCTTGCGCGGGCTGGTCGGCGAGATCGTAGTCCGCTTTGAGCGCCTCCTGCGCGTGTATCATCGCGGTGATGCTGATGAGTATTTCCTGTTTGCATTGTTTGCTTTCGAGTCGCCGATAAAATTCTACAAGCGATTGCTCTTCCTCGGGGAGTAATGGGCAAGGCATACGCGCCTCCTGTGTCTAGGATTCCTATATATTATATATAGAAAATCTAAGTGTCAAACGATTTTTTAGAATTTTTATATTTTTCTTGTTTTTTCTAGGGTTCCGCATGATTATAAGGGGTATGGATACAGTAGGCGCGCGAATTTTTGAACTACGGAAGAAATTGGGGCTGACACAGGGCGAATTCGCGTCCAGATTGGGCTTGACGGGGGTCACAGTTTCGACGACCGAATCGGATAAAACGCCATTGACGAAAGCCAATATGCTTCTTATCTGCCATGTGTATAACGTGCGGGAAGAGTGGCTTCGGGATGGTATCGGCGAAATGCTGGATATGTCGGGGTTGCGAGACGATGAAGAAAGGATTCTCGTCAGTAGCTTCCGGCGCTTATCGCCGACAGCGCGCAAGATGATCCTGGAACACATCCAGGTATTGATCAGGCATGAAGAAGAGATACGCCAAGAAGCGCAGCGCGCCGCCGATCCTACGGCGGAACTGCCTGGGCTGGAAGCGCCCTCTGCGGACGAACAGCCCCCGCCAGCATCGCCATCCATGGCGGCGCTGCTGTTTGGGCAATGAGCGAAACATTGCACGGGTAGCAGCCAAGCATCACGCCCGGCGGTATGCCCAGTTTGGGGAGAAATATTTCCGCTTCCCTGCCGCAAAAGGGGCAGGGCAAAAGCGAGACTTTCAGGGTTTTCATAACGGCAGTCTCTTCTGGCGTCATACTCATACGCTTTCCTCCTCTTGTGCGGGCTGGTCGGCGAGACTGTAGGCCTCTATTACGTCCCTCTGCGCGCGCGCAATGGTTGCCGCTTGAAATAGCAGATCGCTTCTGCATCGCTCTGTGGTAATTTCCCGGAAGCACGACAAAAGCTCTTTTTCTTGCATTTCGAATGGCATATAGAGCCTCCTGCGAATCACATGATATGTGATTTTACTTGTCTGTCAAATAAAAACAAGAAAAAGTGCATATTATGTAAAAATTCTTGATTGTTTACATATTTTGTGCGATTATAGGGGCTATGGAAACGGAAAGAAGCGAACGACTTGAGAGCTTGAGGAAAACGCTTGGGCTCACGCAAACAGAATTCGCTGAAAAAATGGGATTGTCGTGTTCGGCTATATCGATGATCGAGCAGGGGCGAAATCCGCTCGGCGAATCGAAAATTCGCCTGATCAGCCTTGTATTTGGGGTGAATGAGGCGTGGCTCAGGGACGGCACTGGCGATATGCTGAATGCCGCAGGCTTAAAAGAGGATGAAGAACGCCGTCTGTTGGATGATTTCAGGGCGATGCTGCCGGCAACGCGGAATGCTTTCCTTGATCATGTTAAAAATCTTCTCGCTGTAGAACGCGCGATTCTTCAGGAAGCGCAAAAGCAGCCCGAGCTGCCCGCCGAAACGGAGTCACCGAAGGTATCCGACGGCGGAACTGCCCGGGCTAGCGCTTTCCCCCTCGGATGAACTGTCCCCGCCAACATAAGCCCTTCCCTTCGGTCAGGGCTTGGTTGTAAGGAAGGATTTTAAGCGTCGCTTCGCGACGAACAACATTGCCCATCACGGGCGGCGGGGATGCTCCCCGTCCGGGGGAGCAGGGGGGAAGCCAATGCGGCTGAACATTGGGTGGGGCTATGGATTTTGAATGGGATCCCGAAAAAGAAAAAGAAAACTTCAAAAAACATGGCGTACACTTCTTGGCTGCTACCGGGATTTTTGAGGATTCTTGCCGTGTTGAAAGACCGGACGCTGATTCCAGTGATGATGAATACCGCGTACAGACTATCGGATATTGCGAGAATATGCTTTTTGTGGTATATACAGAGCGTGGCGATAGTACGCGCATAATATCGGCGCGGTTGGCAGAGTCTTTTGAAAGGAGAATATATCATGGCGATTGTGAGGCGTATGGGTGGACAAGAGCTCACCCCTGAAGAACACGCTGCAATAAAAGCCGAACTTGAGGCTGCGGCAAAATTGCCGTATGTATATGATCCGGATTGCCCTCTGGTAACAGAGGAGCAGGCAAAAGAGTTCCGTCCGTCAAACTTTGCAACCTGGGAAGAGCGCGCGCGCTTTATGGAAGCCGCCAAAGCGCTGAAAGCATGAGGGCGGGATGCGCGAGGAAGAAGTGACCAGCGTTGGCAAGTTTTTCTTGGGTAGAGGGCGGCAAAAAAAACCCAAAAAACCAGCAAGCAATCTGTATATATACGCGGCTGTAGGCATACGCCGACGATGAGTATCTGGTTATGCGCGCGATAGGCTCCAAAATAATAAGCGATTTTTTGGAGAGCGCCGGATACTGAGGCTGCGCCGTGTTCCACTTCTTTCGGCGCGCAGGGGATTTCACAAAATTTTTACAGTACTCATTCTCCTATACGTTTGTATAGTAGTGCGCGGCGAAATTGCGATTTCTTACCCTGCGCTGCATCCAGATTGCGGTGGGTTTCTACCATAACTATGTACCGTATACAAGCCGAGCTGATTCATCACTTCATACTTGCCAATATTATCCTCGCGGGTGCTTTCCTGCCTGCTCCGCCCCTTTTTGGGTGATTTTTATCGTTTTCTTCTAATATATTGTGGTGTTCCATTGTTCCATCCTACCCCATATATATTGAGAGGTCCTATAGAGAAAAAAAATTCTTGTTTTATAAAAACTTGCTCCATGAAATAAAGAATTTTTTTTAGCTATAGAACGCTCAATAAAATGCGTTTATGAAGCGGAACAACGGAACAACGCGCCTACGGCCATCCAATATCCGCGCGGACATTGGAGAGCTGCGGCCTGCCTGCAATATTTTAGGTTCTGGGCAAGGGGGGTGGGGAAGTGCAATGATTCGGCGCACTCCAGTTTTTCAAGCGCCTGCAATGAAAATCGCTTTGCGCAATTTTTTCAATGCAATTTGAGTATAAGCCTTGTTTGCGGGGCTCGCGCGTACCAATATGCAGATTAAAATCGAAAAGATGATTGATAACGCGGGCGCGCGCGACACCGGCGATACCGCTGGTGGTCGCTTCGGTGGACGTGAAAGGCTACGCCGACGGCGGCAAGATCTACCGCATACAGATCACCCTGGTGGATTCGGGGTGCTACACCGAGTGGGTTTATGCCTTTGTGCAGCTGTCTGTAATCTGGCGGTGCTTGAGATCGCGGCGGAATACTGCTGCCGCTATGATCTGAAGCTGGAAGCGCTCAACCGGCGCGCGTTCCGGGAATTGTCGAAAACCGGCGCTTTTTTCAACGAGCCGGAAAAATTTTAACAACTTTTTGGTAGCGTGCTTGCTTTTTCTGGATCGCGCGCGGTATTATCGCGCGCATGGCACTGATAGAAAACAATCATTCCGCAGCATCCGGCAGCGATCTTGCATACTGGCAGGACCAACTGGCGAATATAAAAATCCTTGCGCATAAATACGAAAAGGTAATTTTATCACTTTCGCGGCAGGAAGTGGAAAGCTGCACCATAAACACCGGGCAAACGATGCAGTCGGTACGGCGGCAGAATCTTCCCGGGATGGCAAAAACGCTGAGGGTTTTGCGCGGCGAGATAGAGTATATCGAGGCGAAAATAAACAGGATGACAGGGAATGTTCCTGACAAGTTTGTACAGGTGGTGCCGTACTGATGGAAATATTTACGCGCGCGAAAAAAGAATCCGCCACACCAGCCCGCAGGCTGCATACAGCCCCGCGCCGTGAAAACCGGATTGAAGATATTCTCGCGTATTATATGCAAAAGGAGATCGACGATGTTTTCACCGGCGGTTTGCTGGTCTAACGGCATCCCGCGCTCGAGTTCAGCGGGCTCGATTTCAGAGCGGTGCAAAACAAACTCAAACGCGAAGCGGTATGGATTAACGCAGGATCTGGGTACGCGAAACGAACCGGCAGCGCCTGCGGATGGGGAGGATGGGGCTTGAACGATTTATCGGTATGGGCGGTCATAACGGGGGCGCTTTTGGTTTTTTTCGCGCTTGCCAAAGGCGCAAGGATTAAAAAGGTGAAGGCGGGACCGCTGGAGTTTGAGGCGAAAGAAGATTCCGTTCCGCAAATAGCGCAGGATATCAAAGGAATGCAGAAAAGTTTGCATAATGAATCCCTTCTCGTCAAAAAAATCGGGAAGAAACTCGACCGGCTTATTGCCGAGGTGAACGATTTGGATACGGATCACCTGAAGATGTTTTTCCGCTCTTCTGATCAGCCGGTAGTGGAGCGGCTATTGGCAGGACTCAGGTATTTGTACAAAGGCGAAAACGGCGACATGGGCAAGGCAATTATAAAAATGGCAAGAGGCAATTTGGCAATATATGAAGCGTTATGCGCGGCAAAGCCGGAGTACAAAATATCGGAGTTAGAAAAAAACAAAGAGGGAGGGCATGGATGAAAAACACAAAGCTGGAGCAAACGCTGTGGCTCCTGCTCGCCTGGGGGTTTACAGCGGGGATGATCTTTTTTGTTACCGACAGCGCGGTGGCGGCGTCGCTCTCGTTTACATTCACAAGCGTTGTGGGCGTGTTTTTGGGCATTGATATCGCGGTCATGCTGAAGAAAACCCAGGCGCTTCCCGGCGGGGAGTATAAAGAAATAAACAAGCCGCGTTACATTCTCGGGCTTGCCGTTTTCGCTACGCTCCTTGCCGAAGCGATGTACCTGTCCTCGTCGCTCGGGCGGGAGTGCAATTCACTATACGCGAGTTTTGGGATGGGTTTTTTGATTGTGATTGGTGGGATTATGGCAGGAATAGAGGCGAATAAAATGGCGACCGAAGCCAAAGCAGGCACCAATGTCCGCGCGGACATTGGATAAAGCAAATAGGCGGGAAGAATGACTATCGGGGCGGTACTCGGCACACTGGCGGGTCTGGTACTTTTGCTTTTTGCCGCATTTATTTTCGGATACTTTCGCGGCCTCAATAAAGAAGCGCTGCGTAAAGCGGAAGAGGAAACAGCCTTTGGACGCAAAAAAGAAAAAATACGGGCGGACGTGTACACAAAAGCCGAGGCGAAAAAGACTGCGATATCTTCCGGCTCTGGCCGCAATCGTTTTGACGCTATTACAAACAGCCTGCGCGGGAACAAGGATTGAGTATGTGCGTGAAATTCCGGCAGTGTATTTCCCGGCTTTTCCGCCGCCGGACTGTGTGCAATACGACGAGGAGGCCGACGCGGTGATCATGCCTTTATGGTATTGGCAGAAAATCGCGGAGTACAAAATAGATGTGGACGCGGTACGCGAGTATCTGGCGAGGCTGCGGCATGAAAGTGGAAAACGGAATGCAAATTGAGCAGCGGTTTATATCAATAAATAAATTTTCCAGACCGGGCGTACTTCTGGAAGGGGTGCGCGGGATTGTTGTGCATTGGGTAGACGGAGCCGGGCAGTCGGCGCAAAATGTTGTGGATTATTTTGAGATACTGGGAAAACAAGGACAGTTGGCACCATACGAATCATTCGCGTCGGCGCATTTTGTTGTGGGGCTTTACGGCGAAATACTCCAGTGCATACCGGAAAACGAGATGGCCTATCACGTGGGCGCATCGGCATACACAACGATCGCGCGGAAAAAGCTCGGTTCCTACCCGAACAACAGCACGCTCGGAATTGAGTTTTGTCATCCCGACAGGACGGGCGTGTTCAGAGCGGAGACGCTCTGTGCTGCTGCCTGGCTCATCCGCGCTTTGCTTGGCCGGTATAAGCTCGCATACGGAGATATATACCGCCATTTTGATATAACCGGCAAAATTTGCCCGAAATATTTTGCCGAAAACGAGGACGCATGGCGGGAATTTTTGCATCAGTGCCGCGCAATAGAAAATTCCGGAGAATAATGCGTATGAAAGAAATTTTAATGAACGGCGTTATTGGATACGGATGGGACGGCGAACTTCCCGTCACGCTGGACTCGGTTGTAAAGCAGACCGCAGATATCGACGCCGGAGAAGAGATGCTTGTGGTTATCAATTCGCCGGGCGGGGATCTGTACGAAGGAATTCGGATATTCAATTTTATACATGACCTCGCAAAGCTGCGGACGGTATCGGTGCGCATAAACTGCATGGCGATGAGCGCGGCAAGCTATATCGCGTTCGCGCCGCGCACCGGAAATTCCATAGTGATGATTCACAATCCCTGGAGTATCGATTGGGGTGATTACAGGGCATTCCGCAAGGCTGCGGATTTGCTTGAGCGGCAGGCCGATGTTCTTTGCGTCGTATACGCGGCGGTTATGGAAAAACCCGAAAAGGTTATCCGCGCGTTAATGGACGAAGAGACATACTACTTCGGGTGCGAGATAACCGAGAGCGGATTTGCGAATGATTTTGAGGAACTCTCGCAGGATCAGGATCAAATCATTATCAAGGCAGATTTTAAGGCGGGGCATGAAAAGCTCGTCGCAGCCGCGCGGAGGGAAAGCGAAAAGATTGCAGCCGCGATGTTCGGCTCGCTCGGGCGGGAAGCCGCTATGCTCACGCGCGGATCAGAGCAGCATGGGGGGAGTTACTGCGGAGCAGCAGGCCGCATTGAAAAAAATAGAAACACAGGAGGGAGTATGACTATCGAGGAATTGAAGGCGCAGCATCCGGGTGTGTATGACGCGGGGCTGCCAGGCAGGAGAGGAGAGGGAACGCGCGCGCGTGAACACCCATCTCCTGTTCGACGAAAAAGCAAAGGCGCTTGATATTGCCGCAAAGCATATCAAAGCAGGAACATCCGTTGGCGATGAAACGGCGCAGGCCGGGTATTTCGCGGCCAAGCTGGATGACGTGCATATTACGGCGCGCATGGCTGACAATGTGAGCAGCACGCCGACGCCGCAAAACTTGATGCCGCGTTTGTCAGCGGGTACTCGGGACGCACAACAGAAGGGAAGCTATGGGCGGAATAGAGATCACAAATGTCAGCAACAAGACAGTCTTGCTGGGGGACAATTACTTCCACAGCGGGAAGATCACGCTTGCCGCAGGGGCAGTCCTCGCGGTTGGCGGGCGCGCTGTGCTGTATGTGCAGCGCAACGAATACGACCGGACAATCGGGCTGTGCCGTTTATCGCTTGGCCTGAAATTGAAGGACGCGGAAAATGAGTAAACACTCCGGTATGCAGCCGCAGATACCGGCTCTTGTTTCCGAGCCGGACAATATCGAAAGGATTCGCGATCATCTTGCGCGGCTTTTGAAATGCGAAACTGAAAATCAATGCGCGCTTGCGCTGCGGCAAAATGCAGCCGATGCGAAAATTTTTGATTTCCGGATTTTTATCGAGAACGCTTCGCCGTATGACGCGGAAGAAGAACTCTTGAATGGTCCGATAGTCAATATTTCGCTGAAGGAAGTTTCCGCAGTTCAGGAGAACGCGCGCGCCGGGATGCAAAAGCAAAAAGCTGTATTTGTAATTGATTGCGTTGCCGCATGGGATGAGAGCGGCGCGGAATGGAACGCCAGATCCGCCGCGATGCGCGCGTGGGGCACCGCGCGGGTTATCCGCCGCATCCTGATGAGCGCACAGTATATGTATCTCAGGCTGCGCAGCATTGTGGGCAGCCGGAATATAGTATCGATCCAATCGCTTGTAAAAAATGACGACTCGACGCCTTCGGTTATGGTAGCGCGGATTACGCTGGAGGTTGTGTATCTGGAGTGTGCGATAGATGCGGAGTTGTCTGTACTCGAAGGGATTGACTATAGCGTGAACCCTGCAAACGGGGAAGTGCAAAAACAATAAACAAATAATCAGGAGGAAAGTATGTTAGCAGTGAGTGCGATAAGCCGCGTAACAGGTGTAAATGTAGAGTATCGCAATTTTAACGCAGGCAGCGGGGGATTTTTGCCGCAAAGGCTGGCAGTTATCGGGGTTGGGAATGATATCCCCGAATATAGCCTTGAAAAATATGAAGCAACGGGAAGCGCGGATGCTGTCGCGAAGCGCTACGGCTATGGCTCGCCATTACATCTTGCGGCGCGGCAGCTTTTTCCTGCCGGCGGCGGGGGTGCAACATTCCCTGTTACTTTTTATCCGCTGCGGCCGGCGGAGAGTGCCGCAGCCGCCGAGGGAATCATTGAGTGCAGCGGCGTGGCAGAGACGGCGGGGAGCGGCGTTATATCTATCGGCGGGATTGAGGCTGAATTCCCGATAGGGAAGAGGGACGGCAAGAATCAGGTACTCCCCGTGATGCGGGAGGCAATCAACGCAAAACCGGAGATGCCTGTTTATGCAGAAATTTCCGCCGAAGGGCTGACCTTAACCGCAAAATGGAAGGGCAAAACCGGCAATGATATCACCATCGAAATATCCACGATTGTCGGCGGACTTACGTTTGCGGATGTGAAAATGGACGGCGGCTCACTTGACCCGGATGTGCAGCCCGCGCTGGATGCGATAGGGCAGGTTTGGGAAACCTTTATCCTGAGTACCTTTGCCTGGAAAAACGAATCCCGTCTCAATCAATACCAGGTGTTCTGCGAGGGGCGCTGGAGCGAGCTTGAGAAAAAGCCCTGTCTGGTTGCACATGGTTCTGTTGACGATTGCGAGGCGCGTACCGGCGGGGATGGTGGGACTGATTCAAGAAAAATCGACTACGCGAATTTCCTGATCCAGAGTACGGGCAGCCGCGAACTGCCGTTTGTGATCGCGGCGCGCGGGCTTGTGTCGGATATTATGACCAACGCGAACAGCAATCCGCCGCTCGGCTATAAAGGCAAGCTCACGGGGGTGCGGGCGGGTTCGGATAGCGCGCAGGAGAATTATATGACGCGCAACAATGCCGTCGCTAAAGGCGCGAGCACGAATATCAAAACAGGCTCGGTGGCTGAGCTGAATGATATTGTCACTTTTTACCATCCTGAAAATGAGGCTATCCCGTCGCGGCGCTATGTGGTTGATCTGGTCAAGCTCCAGAATGTGGTTTTTAATGTGCGGATGATTCTGGAAGCCGATTCCAAAAAAGGTGCGCCGCTTGTGTCGGATGAAACAGTGACAACAAACCCGACCGCAGTACAGCCCAAGATGGTCAAAGCCGAACTGATGAATCTCGCGGATTCGCTTGCGCGCGCGGCCATTATTCAGGAGCCTGCTTTCACAAAGGAAAACCTTGTTGTAAAAATCGACAGCATGAATCCGAAGCGCTTAAATGTCCAGTATCCCGTGAAACTTTCGGGCAACGTGGAAGTGGTGTCAGGCGATATCTACTTCGGATTTTATCTTGAGCCGTAAGGAGGAAATGAATGAATATATCCGGACCAATTGAATCCATAACCATAGGGAACAGGCGTTTTGCGGTCAACGGCGACGACGCCGGGAATATAACGCTTCAGGGCAAAAAGAACGAGGTCAAGTTTAACGGGGACGGCTCGAAGCGGCTGATTCGCAGCCTGGCGTCGGGCAGCATCAAAGGGCTGAATGTGCAAATTACGCACGGGAACAAAGACCTCGAGTTCCTGCGCGACCTGCAGGCGAAGTCCGATTTCTTCGACGTTTCCATCACGCATTGCGATGGTACGGTGTACTCGGGCTCCATGCAGTTCGTGGACGATATCACCGAGGACACACAGCAAGGCACCGCAGGGATATCGCTTGAGGGCGATCTTGATCGGCAATAGGGGCAGCAACACCAGAAAGGAGCATTACAATGAAAACGCCCTGGATGTCAAAAAAAGAGGAGCAAGCCGCAAGCGAGGAGCTTGCCGCTGACGGAGGTTTTGCCGAGCAGGAGTTTTATAACTGGTGCGACGCGAACGATATCGACCGCAGCACAGAAGGCATGAATGAGGACGAAGCCAGGAGCTTTGAAAAAATCAAAAAGGCGTTTACAAAGGCGATAACGGAAAAGCGGCTTATAGTTGACGGCAGCAGTTTTATGTATACCATCTCGGACAGATCGCCGGGGGCGGGCAATACGCTTACGGTACGCACTCCTACCGGGCGGGCGTGGACTGCGCTCGGCGAAGCAAAGAGCGGCAATGACGTACAGAGGATTCAGTTTTTTATAGCCAGTATATGCGGCGTGGAGAAAAAGGATATCGCGCAGATAACGGGGCTTGTGATGAAGGATTATAAAGTCCTGCTGGGAGCCGCCACGCTTTTTTTGACCGAATAGTTTCTTTTGTCGCGCTTGACGGGAAAAAGCAAAAGAAACTGGGCTGGAACTGGGTTTGTCAGCAGATGCTGCAGATATACGCCGATTACAATGTGTGTATATCGCCGCGCGAGATTACGCTTGCCGAAATACGATTCTTTTATGAGCCGATGATTGCGGGTTTATGCAAGATGCAAAAGGAACTGAAAAATGGCAAATAAATACGCCATCGAAACCATATTCAATCTTATTGATCGCGTAACAGCGCCGACCGCGCGAATCGGGAAGGCGCTGGATGCTGTCGGCATAAAATCATTAACGGCAAGCAATAAACTGAAAGACTCTTTCGCAAAAGCGGAAGGAAGCGTCGGCAAACTGGGTAAGGCCATAAAAGGGGTGGGTATTGAGTTGGGCAAGGCGGCTGTCACCGAGGTGGGTAATGAGTTGGGCAAGGCGGCTGTCGCCGGGGTGGGCTACGTCGCAAAACAGTATATGACTTTTGACAGCACCATCCGCAAGGCGGGGATTTCTTTTTCTGATTTAAACCCGCGCGCCGCCGATTTTCAGGACAGGTTAAAGCAAATCGAACAGGCAGCGCGGGGCGCGGCCGCAGGGACGGAATTTGACGCGCTGCAAACCGCCGCCGCACTTACAACAATGGCGATGGGCGGGATCAGGAGCGAACAGGCAATCGCGCTTTTGCCGAAAGCCGCGAACCTCGCGACCGCAGCCTGCCTTGATCTGGACGCTGCAACCGGTATGGCCGTCGGCACCCTGAAAAGGCTTGATCTTCTCTCCGACGATCCGCTCAAGCTCGCGGACAATATGCAGTATGTGTCGGATATCATGGCGAAAACGGCGCGCACGGCCGGCGCGAGCGTTTCGCAGATAAGCGAGGCGATAGCCGCCGGGGGCGCGGCGTTTACCAAAACCAACCAGTCGCTGGCAGACTTTGCGGCCGCCGCAGTTGTGCTTGAAGGGAAAGAGATTCACGGAGCGGAGGCGGGGGCGGTGGTAAGCGCGATGATGTCCACGCTCTCTACGCTCTCCGCGGCTTCCGCGCGGCAGCTCGGCATAGGAACAAGGGACGCGGGCGGCAATCTTCTGAACTTTGTGGATATAATCGGGCAGCTCGAAAAAAGGCTCAAAACCATGGGGACGGCGGATCAGGCGGTATTTCTGAAAACTATTTTCGGGAAAAATTATAGCGGCGCTGCGGCGCTTATTAACGCCGGCAGCGAAGCCTTGCGCGGCTATTCAGGGGAACTCAAAAACGCCGTCGGAGAAACGGAAGAGCTGGCGGCTGCTGTTCGAGATTCTCTTGAAAACCGCATAAAGACATTGAAATCAAGTTTGCTTGAAGTGGGGTTCAAGATTGTCGAGGCCTTTGCGGGCAAAGGCGGCGAGGCCATCGACGGGCTGGTTGAGGCGATAAACAAATTTGATTTCACGCCCATCACGAATGTTATAAAAGTGATTGCCGATATAGCGCTTTTTGCCTTCCGCGTTTTTATGGAAGTTATAAAAATAGTTGGGCAATTTTCAGGCGTTCTCTTTACGCTTCTCGTGCCTTTTGCGCTTTTGAAGGGCGCGCTTATAGCGGTCGCGATAGGGACATATATATGCAAATTGGTGACAGACGGCTGGGCGGCAGTAGTAAAAATAGCAAAAAAGGCCATGTTGATTTATAAGGGGGTGTTAGCCGGTCTCACATGGATTAAGGGTTTACTTGCCGTGGTGACAACCAAGGTTGCGGGAGCGCTTGGCCTCCAGACGTCCGCCACCATTGCGGCTACAGCCGCGCAGTGGAGTTTCAACGCGGCGCTGCTCGCGAATCCAATAACGTGGGTTATCCTGCTTGTCGCCGCGCTGGTTGCCATAGTCATTCTTGTGATTTCATACTGGGATGAGCTTGTCGCCGCGATACTGGACTGGGGAATTGTAAAAGGGATTATAAAAATAGGCACCGCTATTCTTGATTTTGTGCTGTGGCCGCTGAATACACTTTTGGACGGGCTGGCGCTTCTGGATAACTTTTTAGGGGGTCCCATCGGCATAAGCAAAGCGGCTGACGCTATTAGTGATGCACGGGCGGCAATCAGGTCCGCGCCTGAAGCGCTGGAGGAGGTCAAAGAGGACAAAAAGCGCAAGATCGCGGAAAAAGAGGCCGCAAAAGCGGCAAAAGCAGGCGGTGCGCAAGACCTCGTTGATATTGTGGGTAGCGGTGACTTTGATATTTCAAAGATGATTGGCGGCGGCGCAGGCGTCCCTGATTACGGCGGCATGGGCGGGGGCACCATCCCTGATTATGCGGGCATGGGCGGATCAAAGAGCAAGGGCGTTGTGGATATTTCGGGCGGCGCGGGTATCGCAATCACGGGCGTCACCAACTCCGCAGCCTTGAAAGGCGCAGGCCTCCCGAACGCCGCATCTACAGTGGTTAATCCTTTGCCTCCGGTGCAAACGGCGGCGGATCGCATCCTCCAGGGGGTTTCCGACGCGGTTTCTTTCCTGGACAAAATAAATGGCTATGTACGCTTTATCGCAAACGGGGCGCGTGCAACCTTGCCGCGCTCACTCGCAAGTGATACGCCGGACAGCGAGGAGCTGCGGCGGACGAGTCCCATAACGCAGAGTGAACGCGCCGCTTATCATATCGAGGAGCATATCCAAAGGCTTATCATCGAGGTCGCCGCCGAGAAGGGCACAGCCGCGCGGGTCATCCGCGCGCCCAAAGGCGCGGATATACAGCTTACGCGCTCGGGGAGCAACGCATGAACCGCGAGGCACGATATACCGCACCCAGCGGCAAAGAAGCCGGTTTTGCGTGGGAGGTTGTGCAGCGCAAAACCGAACTCAAAACCGGAATATACACCTTTCCCGGGCGCGACGGCGCGCATATACAGCACCAGGGGGCGGGCGCGCGTTCCTTCCCGCTGGGATGCATTTTCCACGGCAGGAAGTATATGGAAGCCGCAGACGCTTTTGAGGCGATGCTGATTGAGCGCGGCGTCGGCGAATTGCAGCACCCGGTATACGGTATAGTCAAAGTTATTCCTACGGGCGCAATAGAGCGCGAAGATAATCCTGTAGAACATTTTGGGGAGTCGGTCGTCACCGTCACCTTCACGGAAACGATAGTCTTTGAGGATGCGGGCATAGCTCCTGCCGCTGCTGCCGCGATGCTTTATAAAAAGCTCGACGCGGTTTCAGAGGCGGCTGCGGCCGATTTCGCGTCCGCCATCGCGGCGGCGGATATATCCGCGCGGCAGGGCATACTGGCGAACCTTGCCAAACAAACGCAGAATATCGCGGAGGCGTTGCGCGATATAGCGATGGCAGGCAGGGAAGTGTTCGCGAAATGGACAGGGGTGATCAGCGAAATTCTGGAAGGCGTCGGCGGCATATTTGAGGGAGCTGCGGATATAGCCGGGCTGGTTTTTGATGTGTACGGGAACGCGCTGACTATCGCGCGGCAAACGCTGCATCTTATGAAGCTCCCCGCCACCATTGCTGTTTCCGCTTCGGAAAAGGTAAAAGGCTTCTCGGCGCTCACTGTTACCCTTATTAACCAGTACAGGAATGATCCGTTTGATATTGGACAAATGAAGGCGGCGTATGCCGCAGCCAAACTCGCGCTGACCGGCGCGGTTGCGGCGATAGCGGCCGGAGCGGCGGGGGGCATATCCGGCGGGACTGGCACCCGCGCGGAAGCGGTTGAAATATGCAACCAGATTATTGATATACTGGAAAAAGCCGAGACATTCGGCGATCAAAAGATCGACGCCATGAACTCGCAAAACGGTGAGCGGTTTATTGACGCCGCAGCCGAGACGCATCTCGCGCTCAGAGAGCTGGTATATGCGGGCGTTGATATCATTCTGAGCGCTTCCGCCGCTCTTCCGCTGCAAAAAATAATAACCCTGGGGCGCGACCGGCAGGTTATAGAATTATGCTGCGAATTATACGGATCGGAAGATCGCCTGGACGAGTTTATCGCGCACAATAATTTCAACATCGACGAGATTGAGCTTATCCCGATGGGAAGAAAGGTATTGTATTATGCCTAAAGCGCATAAGGTTGCGCAGGGGGATACCCTGAACGCAATCGCTATCAGGTACACGGGCAGCGCGGGTGCCGTGCCCTCGATTGTCGCGGCGAACCCCCAGTTGCAGGGGCGGAAGCAAAGCCTTGAGGGCTGGCCGGTAATTTTTCCGGACGATACGCTTATCATGCCGGAGGATCAAACGGCAGCCGCGCCTGCGCCCGCGGCAGCGATGAACCCTGTGGTTGTGGGCGGCGGTGAGCAGGACTGCTCCATTGTGATAAACGGCAAAAAGTTTACAGGCTTTATATCGTACAGCCTGAAACTCCAGTATGACAGCCTGGACACCTTTTCGTTTACAGCGCCCTATGATCCGAATATTGAGGCGCTGCGCGAGCTTGCGCAGCCCTTTGCGTTTGCTTTGTGCGAGGTGTTTTATAACGACGCGCTTGTGTTTCGCGGCACGCTTTTAACGCCGGATCCCGAACTCGCGAATACAACAAGCGAAATCACGCTCCAGGGGTATCCGCTCTGCGGGGTATTGAACGACTGCATGACGCCGCCAACGCGGTATCCCCTGCAGTGCATGGGGCTGAACCTGAAGGGCATAGCCGACGCGGCCTGCGATTCCTACAGCATACCGGTTGTATTCGACGGCGAAATCGGGCCGCCGTTTACGGAGGTATCGCTGGAAGCAACGGACAATGTACTCGATTTTCTCGTGAAGCTCGCGAAACAGCGCAAGCTGCTGTGTACAAATACCTCAAAGGGCGAACTCCTGTTTTTCAGCCCGAAAGAGGAAGAGGTGTTCGCGTCTTTTACCGAGGGGAGGTATCCGCTTCTTTCGGTTAAGCCGAAATTTAACGCGCAGAATTTCTACAGCCATATCACCGGGCTTGCGAAAACGGAAGTGGAAAATTTATCGCTCGCGTGGGTATTTGAGAATTCGTATCTCATTAACAAAGGGGTTCTCCGGCATCATACGGTAAATATCGATAGTGCCGAATCGCAGAGTGATCTTGAAAACGCGGTTATCGCGTATGCGGGCAGGATGCTCTCTGACTGCGTCAGTTTTACCCTGGAATGTGAAAGTCATGTAAACGAAAAGAACGAGGTATTCAAAAAGGGGATGCGCGTTTCCGTGTACGCGCCCTCGGCAATGATAGCCAGGGAGACGGTATTTATCGCGAAGGAAGTGGAATTGCAATGCACGACAGAGGGCAAAACGGCGGTACTCACGCTTGTTTTGCCGGGTTCATATACGGGAGAAATCCCGAAGGAGTTCCCATGGGAATGAATAGCGTAGTCGGACACAATATCAGCGCAAAGACCGGCATAAAAGAAGGGGAGGCCGAGCGGCTCACTTTTGAGGTAGATAAAGGCGATAGCCGCGAAGCCAATCTATACGGCGTTGTCGGGGACGATTCTGTTCCGCTCGACAATGATCGGCTTATTCTGGTTAAGGTAAATGACCTGGGCAGATATGCCGCAGTTGCTGTATTAACCACATCGCAGGGCGCGCAGCCCGGCGAGAAGATACTCTACTCGCGCAAGCCCGACGGCGAGATTGCCGCCAAAATTTCGATGCTGAATGACAGGCAGATAGTATTGTCGGGCGACGTGGTGACAGCAGACGGTTCATTTACCTGCGCGGGGAAAGTAACGCCGGACGGGACTGGTGCGTTGTGCGGTTTGCCGAATTGTTTATTTACAAGCGCGCCGCAAACCGGCAGCAATGCCGTCGGTACCCCGCCGTCTGCGGAGGGTAAAAAATGAGCGGCGCGCAGGAATTTGAAGGTGATATTTTGCTTGTGGATACGCCGGACGGCGGTGATATCCGCATCGAGAACGGAACATTTGCGCGGGATCGCGCGTGCAGCACGGCTATATACCTTTCGCTTTTTGGCGGCAATAAGGATGACAGCGGAAAGGTAAAAAACAAAAATACATGGTGGGGGAATACCCTCGGCGGCGTTTCCGAAAATGAAAAACTGGTTTCGCGTTTTCAGGCGGTCATTTTTGGGACGCCGATGACCACAAAAACCATACTTGAAGCGGAAGACGCGGCGCGCCTTGATCTGCAATGGATTATAGAAGAGGGCATAGCCGACGCGATAGAGGTATCCGGCGAGGCGCGGGGGCGGAACCAATTTTTACTGTATGTACACATTCTGGCAAACGGAGCAAGCGTCGCAAAAGAAAGGTTTATAGCTTTCTGGGAAGCGGGGGTATATGGAACCGGAAGGATTTAAGAGCAAAACGATAAGCGAAATACGGCAGCTTATTCTGGATGGGTTTCAGGCAAAGCTTGGGATGTCCTCCCGTCTGCTGCCTAAGTCGTTTTTAAGTGTTCTGGCTGCGGTTATTGCGGGGGTATATATCACTCTGTACAAACAAATCGGGTGGCTCTTTTTGCAGATGTTTCCGGGTACTGCATACTGGGGAGAGGTAAATATTGCAGGCACAAGCGTCCGGCCGCTTGTGCAATTAGGAATACTCTTCGGAGCGGGGCTGCCGAAGAGCGGTACGCGGTGGGAAGGCGAAATTACGGTGATCGCCGAAGGCAACAAACGCGGCGCGAAGATTCCCGCCGGAGCGCAATTACAAAACGATATCACCGGCAAACTGTATATAACCAGACAAAGCATCGTACTTAAAAATGATTTTGCGTTGGCGCGCGTAGTCTGCGCGGAATACGGTACGGCGGGCAATCTTGACGAAAGTGATGTGATAAGTTTTGTTTCGCCGCTCGGGAATGTGCGTCGGGAAGCTGTTGTATCTTACGTTCATGCTCCCGCAATGGACGCCGAAACGGAAGCGGAATACCGCGCTCGGGTTATGGAATATTGCCGCAATCCGGCGTTTGGCGGGGCGCTCTCCGATTACCGGCGCTGGGCGTGCGAGGTACCCGGAGTTTTGAATGCGTATCCATGTAAAGATGTGGGCAGCCCGTGCGGAGTGATAATCTATGTATCGTGCGACACTTCACTCTCTTCGTCCCGTGTGCTGCCGGATGAGAGTGATCTCTTGATGCAGGTGGGCAAGGCCTGCACCTATGATCCGGCGACCGGCATGGCGACACGTAAACCCATCGGCGCAGTGCTGGATCCGGACAATAATGAGAGCTACACAAATATAAGACGGGTTTCCGTGACGACGTTTGACGTTTGTATCGAGGGGATGCACGGCGCTGAGGAGGAGGATTTTATCGAAGCTGTGCTGCCTATGCTTAAAAGTTATTTTCTGGATCGCGAGCCTTACCTGCGCGGACTGTCCGACGACAACAACAAAACGCATATCGTCTCGCGCAGCAATATTATAAGCATCGTTGACCGCGCGGCGGTGAGGATAAAAGCGGAGTTTGAGAATGTGCTGCTGCGGAATAACAGCAGCAGAGAGATGACTGCGGGAATATATGAACTTCAAACCGGAGAGCTTGCGCAGTTTGGCAGCTTATTCCTGAGCAGGGAGGAGTATGAGGCGGATATTTGAGGCCGTCAAAGCTCTGCTGCCGCAGAGCCGCGCCTTCGCGCTGCATGAGGAAGGCAATATATACCTCTTTATGCAGGCGCTGTGCGCATTGCCCGAGGAAATACGCGCCGAGGCGGGACTGGTATTTCTGGATTTATTCCCCGAAACCTCGCGCTGTTCTGAAAAATGGGAAGGCGTTTTTGCGCTGTATTTTACGCGGCAGGAGGAGGAAAAGCGGCGGGAAATTCTTAAATCGGTATGGTGGATGCGGCGCGGCGGGCAGTCGGCGCAGTTTTTGCAGGATGTTTTGCGGCTCATTGACAACCGTATTTGCGTAATAGAGAACACGCCCTTGTCCAATCCCCGCCATTCCAGCGTTGTATACAAGGCTGTGCTTGGCAACAGCATTATGAAGTGCGGAGAAGATCAAGCTGTTTGCGGATATCGCGAGGGGAGTGATTCTTTTGTTCCCGCGATTATACGAAATGACGCAAGCGAGGCGTACACCATTCATAATGAGCCTGACTATTGGGGAAATTGTTTTTATATCTGTGAGCGCGTTGAGCGCGATGGAGACGGGCGGCTGCTCTATGTGCTGCCTCGCCGTCTTTCTGCTGCTTGGCGTAATCACATAGAGTATATCGTTTTGAAAATCAAGCCTGTGCAGAGTACGGCCATTGTTTTTATTGAATGGGTGAATACATAGAAAGGAGCAGGGTATGATAAAAATAGGCGGGGATTATACGGATTATTTTGAAGAAGATTCTGCGTATCCCGGCGGAAAGGCGATTGACGCAAAGGATGCCGGGGGAGTAGAGGGTACACCGATTAAAGCGGACTGGATGAACGATATCAATGGATTTTTTCAGGCGCTGATCATGGAAGCATATCATGAGTTTAATGTGAGCGGCTATCCGGATAATGCAGACGACTCGGAGCGTTTGTGTGCGCTCTTGGAAATACTCAAAAACCGCATCGATGCGCATACGCATACAGGCGGGACAGGAAACGCGAAGCCGATACAAGCGGCAGGAATTGCCGATAACGCTGTCGTCAGGGGCAAGATCAAAGACGGCGAGGTGATAACAGATAAAATCGCCGACTTAAATGTCACCGAGGGCAAGATAGGCGCGGGGGCGGTCACAAACTTAAAGATCGGCAGCAAAGCCGTCAAAACCGCGAATATCGACGATGGCGCGGTAGATGCTCT
>JAITCI010000045.1 GCA_031283155.1 Spirochaetota bacterium
TCCTGCAGTGCTGCGCCATCCAGCAGTGCTGCGCCATCCAGCAGTGCTGCGCCATCCAGCAGTGCTGCGCCATCCAGCAGTGCTGCGCCATCCAGCAGTGCTGCGCCATCCAGCAGTGCCGCGCCATCCAGCAGTACCGCGGCGACCAGTAGCGCAGCGCCATCCAGCAATGCGTCGTCATCCGCCGCGCCCATGCTTACCGTTACATTTAAGGCAGATGATGGAACCACAATCAGTACGCAGAGTGTCGGCTACAATGATTTTGCTACGCAGCCCGCAAATACACCCACCTCCATATCCTATACAAAAAGAGCGGGGCTCTATAGCCCATTGGTTCCGGCAGAAGGAGCTGCCTGTTCATTTGTCGGTTGGCGCAAATCGGACGGCTCGGCATGGGATATAAGCAGCGACCGCATTACTTCAAATATTACGCTTACAGCACGGTACACCATTCTGAACCTCATTACGGCAGTCCCTTTGAATAATGTCGCCGCCGCTGTTACGTATATAAACGCCAACCAAAATGCCGCATACTTCCTGCTTATTGGGGAAGATACAACTTGCGAACCACAAAACATGAACGGAGCGAGTGTACAACTGACCATCGAGGGAGTAAATAGTGAGCGGCGTATATCCCTTGATGGTACAGGTTCGCTTTTTACCGTCGGGCCTGCGAGCGGCAGTAATACGACAATAGAGCTGACTCTGGGGAATAATATCACGCTTCTGGGACATGGCTCCGGCAGCGGAAACTCCGGCAGGCTTGTTGTGGTGCAAAACAAAGCTCAATTATTTATGCAGTCCGGCTCAATAATCAGCCAAAATCAAATGACGCCAATGGAAGGAACCTACCCAAGCGGCGGCGGCGGGGTGCTTGTGGATAACGCTACTTTTACAATGAACGGCGGTACTATAGAGAACAACATATCTATGGACAGTGGCGGCGGCGTAGTTGTGCGTAACAACGGCACTTTTAGTATGTATACCGGCGCGGCGATTCGTAACAATACTGCCAATACAACACAGGCTCCATATGCCGGCGGCGGCGGGGTGCGCGTTGACTCCGCAACCTTTGCCATGATGGGCGGCGACATCAGCTACAATCGCCTCATGGGTAACGTCAATAGCAGTGACATCGGCGGCGGCGGGGTCTATGTCTCAGGCACCGGAAGCTTTACCATGCACGACGGAACTATCAGCGGCAATATTTCAGATAAGGATGGCGGCGGAGTGTACTTATATAATTCGGCAAGTTTTACCATGTCGGGCGGCGTTATCTACGGGCTGAATGAGACGGAAACATTTTTGCGAAATACGGCGGAAAATTCCGACAGTGCGGCTTTATATAAATACATCGACGCGACAGCCAAATATGGTAACGATGCGCCAATTCCAACGCCATACTCTATTACCATCAATGGAATACCATAAGCTTGCCCTTTTCCGCGCGCCGATAGGGATCTACGCGTATATCCCTCTTCGCGGCCAGACAATTTTTTGCCTTTGTACATCCTGCGGAACACTTATGACTTGTATGCAGGGTTTGGCACGTCCTTACCCCGTGTCGAGCGCGACATCCTATCGCGCACGGGGCGCTTGCATCGTGCAAGCGGAGCGGCGGCACATTGTATCCTTTCGCTTATGGCGCGCGTTGTCCATTCGTATGAAATACCTGTTACATCAAAAAAATAAAAACATATGCGCTCTTTAGTCCCCCGCTCTCCGCGTGTATATTTATGGCAGTACGGGAATTGCCCGCAGGAGAGAGCATGGGACTCAGCGTCGGTATCGTGGGTTTGCCCAATGTGGGGAAGTCCACCACGTTTAACGCCTTAACATCGGCGCGCAATGCCGAGGCGGCGAATTATCCGTTCTGCACGATCAACGCGCATTCGGCGCTTGTTCCCGTGGCGGACGCGCGTCTGGGCGCTTTGGCCGCGATAGCGAAGCCCAAAGAGATCATCCCCGCACTGGTTTCGTTCACCGATATTGCCGGCCTGGTTGCGGGCGCATCGAAGGGCGAGGGGCTCGGCAATCAGTTCCTCGCGAATATACGCGAGTGCGCCGCCATTTTGCATCTTGTGCGCTGCTTCGACGACGCCAATGTGATCCATGTTGACGGCGCGGTGGATCCCGCACGCGATATCGCGGTTATCGATACCGAGCTTGTCCTTGCGGATCTGCAGTCCCTCGAAAAGCGGATCGAGCGCCTCGACAAACAGGCGCGCACCGATAAAAAGCTCGTGCCCCAGCTGGAACTCGCCAAACGCCTCCTCGCGCATCTGGATACAGGCGCGCCCGCTTCGGCTTTTAAGGACGCCGCGAGCGCGGAGTACGAGAGCCTGAATCAGGAGATGCGTTTTGTGTCGGGCAAGCCGGTGATCTACGGCGCCAACGTGGACGAAGCCGCGCTCGCCGAAGATAACGCGTATGTTACGGCGCTGCGCGAATATATCGCTTGCAGGAACCCGCAACACGGAGGTTGCGTAGTGGAGGCTGCCACCCGAAACGCGGGCGATGCCGGAACGCGCCCCGTCGTTAAGATATGCGCGAAGATCGAAGAGGAGCTGATCGACATGAGCGCGGCGGAGCGGGTTGAATTTCTCGAGAGCCTGGGCGCGCGGGAAAGCGGTCTGGATCAGATCGTCCATGCAGGCTATGCCGCGCTTGGGCTGATGAGCTATTTCACCGCCGGTCCCAAGGAAGTGCGCGCATGGACAATCGAACGCGGCACAAAAGCGCCCCGCGCCGCCGCCGTTATCCATAACGATTTCGAGCGCGGCTTTATTCGCGCCGAAGTTATTTCGTATAACGATTATATTGCGCGTGGGGGCGAGGCGGGCGCGCGCGCAGCCGGGGTTTTGCGCACCGAGGGCAAAGAATATGTTGTGCAGGACGGCGACGTAATGCACTTTTTGTTTAACGTATAACGCCGCGAAGGGTTGAGGATAGCGCTGGTACAAGGATGTACTGTCCCGCGCGAAGCGTACACGGTAAGCAGCGGAATGGCGCGTATACCCTTGCCCCCGTTTATGCCCTGGGGGTACAGGGGGTAAAGGCACAAGTCGTGCAGAGCAGCCGCGCGTATTTGCGAGGGTCAGTTTTTTATTTTGGGAGCAGACTGCGACAGGATGTCGCGTCCCGAGCTGCGACATGGATGTCGCAAGTCAGCGAGGGAAACGCATACAGAAGCAGGGGCGAAGCTATACGTTTCTGTGTGCGTTCTGCCGCCCCGCCTGTGAACCTGAGCGAGATCCTGCAAATACAATGTTCCGCCTACGTAAAAGTTGACAATCGTGATGACTTTAAGTATCATTCATGGCATGGACAAATATTTGCAGGTGAATGATATATATTGCGGACGTTCGGAAGAATTGATGAAACATATAGCCCCTGCATCCGTATCGCTCTCTTTTTGGTCGCCGCCTTATTTTGTGGGAAAAGAGTACGAAATTGATGAAACATACGATTCCTGGCAGGAGATGCTGAGGCAGATAATTATTTTGCATTCGATTGTACTTAAACCAGGCGGTTTTATGGTCATAAATATAGCGGATATTCTGGCTTTTAAGGATGCCGCCATGCCCCGTATTCAAGGAATGAATATTGCAAACCATAAAAGCCAGGTTACACGAGAAATGGTGTTGGACGCGAAATCAAAATTTCCTGGCTATAGCCGTGATCAATTAGCGGCTTATCTTGGCTGTAGTGAACAAACGGTTGATCGCAGGCTTAACGGTAATAATATTCGCGGCGGAAAACATCAAATTCAGACAAGGGTAAAGCTGGTGGGCGGTTCTTTGGAAAAATTTGCTTACGACTGCGGTATATACCTCTACGATAAAAGAATATGGAAAAAGGATCCCGCATGGGCAAATTCCCGATGGACAACAAACACATTGAAAGCGGTAAGCGAGACAGAGGAGATATATATTTTCTGGAAGCCCGGCGAATATGCAGTGAACCGCGCTCGCCTTTCTGAGCAGGAATGGAAAGATTGGGGCTATAGACAAATTTGGGACATTCAGTCTGTCAGAAAAAACGATGATCATGAAGCTAAATTTCCTGATGAATTAGCACGGCGAGTTATAAAACTTTTCAGTGATACAGATGATATCGTATTAGATCCTTTTCTCGGAAGCGGAACTACTGTTATTGCCGCTTATAGTGAAAATCGGCGATTTATCGGTATAGAGAAGGAAGAAAAATATGTTTTGTTGTCCAGAAACAACTTAAAAAATACACAAGATCAACTTTCTCTTTTCGATACAGCTAAAAAACAAATTCCTTATATCGCCAATCTGCAATCTGCCGCAACTTCCCAAAACTAACACGAGCGCGAACTTTTTGCGGATTTTTCTCTTTATCATCTTTGCCTGGAAACAGTAATCCTGGGAACATTTCTAAATAATTGGGTTTATCGGCAAGCAATATCCCGTTAGGGATGGAAGCTATTGTTACTCTGTCTAAAGGCTGCCCTTTTTCTTCATGAGTGATACCGAGCATTTTGTATACTGGTTTTACTATAATATGCACGACCGGGGCTATTGTGCCGTCGCTTAATATGAAAATCGGAGAGATTGCGCAGTGAAAAGGATGTATTGTTCTTTGGCCTTTGGCAATCATAGTATCATTTTTAACGCCTGCTTTAATTTTTTCCCATTTCCCGTTACCTGAGATTTGATTGTGCGACATTACAGCATGATCCTGATCATCTCGTGGACCAACCGATTTAATATCTATAAACAACCAAATTGAATTTGTTATTTTAAGTATCTTGCTGATTTTACGATTTGAAATAACGTATCTGTCATCTGGACCTGATGGCAAGCCGCTATCGCGTACTGAAAAAGATTTTGAAAGAAACCGGGATAGTTTAGAGCAAAAAATATGTTCTCCAACTTCAATCCATGGAAATTGATCGCCCCTGGGCATTCTGCCGCGTTCTTCTGGCGGATAGTTTTGCCAAAATGGATAAAGGAAAGAAGCCTCGTCGTAATCCCTCTTAATTTCATCATGGTTTTGGATTATAAATTCTGACAAAATTTCCATACAGAATTTGTCTATCTGTATCAAGTTATCAAAATTCCGAACAAAATAACGGTGTGCTTCGTTATAGGATTTGTATTGATTTTCTCTATGTTGTTCAAACATCTGCTTCTTCCATAAGTAATTTCATAAATGGAATATTTAAAGCAGATGCAATTACTTGTAATGAATCGAGTGTTATATTGCGCTCGCCGCGTTCAACACTGCCAATATAGGTTCTATGGAGTCCGGCACGTTCAGCCAGTTCTTCCTGAGATATCCCTAGCTGCTTACGATACTTTTTGATATTATCTCCAACAATATTTTTCAATCCTTTATTCATAATTTTATTTTCAATGATAGAATACTATAAGTCTACAGACTATAAGTAGCATTCAGATTAGAGAAGAGATCGCTGATTTTTGCCTATTAAAGCGCGATGTAGCGATGTATACATCCGCCGGACGCTGCTTTCCGCAGGATGGGTCAGATAAGCCATTTGATACTTTTGTGCATAATCATGGAAAACAGATCGACAAAATAAAAGATAAAAAACAAAAGCAGATTCAATAATGCCATAAGCAGGTTTTTGCGGGCGATCCGCGTACATATCCCCAAAATTATGTTCGTGGGCGGGAAAATCGCCAGTATCAATGAAATTATCCATGAAAGTCCAAAGTAGTCTCTTGATTTTTTTGCCATGCCGTTCTCCTTTTCCAAAATAATGTGCATGAGTTTTATGAAATATAGAGTGTATGCGCGAAAATGGCACCCATAATAACAGGAGGCGTCAAGCACGGTACACACATCCAACACGGGACGCTGAGCCATATTGCGAGGGAGTACACAAGTAATAATAGTTTTTCGGGCGCCGTCGGCGAGCCGAAAAACGCCTTATAGCTTCCCCAAATTACTATTCGTATTTTGCATCAATTAAATCCACCGGTGTAGCCCAGCTTGTTCAGGATTGCGCGGTTCGCGAGGGGAAGCCGCGAGCAGCCTGTAAAAGCGCCGCCCACGTAGGCCTGCGGTTTGGCCGCGTCGTCAATCGAGGCGGGCTGGCTTTTCGTATCCTCCGAAAAACTGATCGCCGTCACGGTTCCGGGAACGGCGACCGAGGTTAAGGCGGAACAGCCCTGGAAGCACGCCTGCCCAATGGACTGAATTGAGGAGGGGAGGCTCACATTTGTAAGACCGGTGCAGCCGTAAAAAAGGGCGGCGGGCAAATGCGTGACGCCTTCGGGGATGATTACCGAGCGGAGGTTTTTGCAATTCTCAAACGCGCCCACCCCAAAATATCCCTCTGTGAAAACCTTAGGATCGGGCGGGAAGACCAGAGTGGAAAGCGCGGTATCGCGGAAGGCATAATCGCCGATGTTGGTCAGGCTGTCCGGGAACGCGATCAGGGCGAGGTGCGTACACCGGTAAAACGCGGCATAGCCGATGGACTGTATTCCTTCAGGGATTATTACAGAGATAAGGCTGGAGCAGGCGCGAAAGGCGTCGCGCGGAATTGCCGTAACCCCGGGCGGGATCACAACATTGGTGATACTCCAGTTATCGCGGAACGAGTTTTGCCCCAGCTCAAGTACGGGCAGATTTTGGATATCGCCGGGGATGAGTACATTCCTGCCTGTACCGATATACTTTATGATCACGACACCCGCGTTATCTTTGGTCAGGTCAACGCGAAAATCCGCCATGCTTTGGGCAAGTACCGGCAGAACGAGCGCCAGAAGGGCGGCGATGCCTGCAAAATGTTTGCGATCCATATATGCCTCTTTATCTATGGCGTATTACACCTAATCTCTTTTTATTTTCGGCAGGTTGGGATGCTGCGCGGCAGATTTTTTGGGGGCTATGCGTTCAGCTTTTACGGAATGGAGATGAAGCCCCACTTGCCTCCGAGCTGTACCGCCGCGAGACCATCGGAAAAATGAATGGCGTCGTCATATATGGGCGGCACGATCTCTTTCCCGCGCGTATCGAGGAAGCCGCATTTGCCGCCCTGCAATATCATTGCCGCTATTTTGCCATCCCGGACGCGCGCCGCCTTGTCGTATATGGGCGGCGTGACTTCTTTTCCGGTTTTATCGATGAAGCCCCACTTGCCACTCTGCTGCATCGCCGCGAGGCCGCCCTGGAAATCGTTGGCGAATTCATATTTTGGCGGCACGATCTCTTTTCCGGTTTTGTCGATGAAACCCCACTTGCCGCCCTGCTGCACCACCGCGAGACCATCGGAAAAATTGAATGCGTCGTCATATTTCGGCGGCGCGATCTCTTTCCCGGATTTGTCAGCATATCCCCATTTGCCATCAAGCCGTACCCGTATCATGTCCCCGGCGGAAAAATCCATAAAGTCATATTTGGGCGGCGTGATTTCGTTCAATCTGTCGATGAAGCCCCATTTGCCGCCCTGCTGCACCGCCGCGAGGCCATCGGAAAAACGAATGGCGTCGGCATATATGGGCGGCACGATCTCTTTTCCCGATTTGTCTATAAACCCATATTTGCCGCTCAACTGAATTTGGGCGAAGCCGTCGGAAAAATTGACCGCGTAATCGTATTTGCGTGTTACCTCTTTTCCCGATTTATTCACGTATCCGTATTTGCCGTCAAGCCGGACGACCGCCATGCCCTCAAAAAAATCGTCCACGTAATCGTACCCGGGCGGGACAATTTCGTTTCCCGCGCTGTTAATGAAACCCCATTTGCCGCCCGCCTCCGGGTCTTCGTGCGCGCCCGTCTGTACGGCTGCCATGCCGTCCTTATACCGGCGCACATTGTCGTATCTGGGCGGCACAACTTCGTTCCCCTGTGTATCCACGAAGCCCCACACGAAGTATATGCCGATGCCCTCATCCATAACCGCCGCGAAGCCTTCGCTAAAATTCATCGCGTTTCTGTATTTTGGCGGCACAACCTCGTTCCCCTGTTTGTCAATAAACCCCCACCTGCCATAGGTGTTCAACCCCTCCGGGTCCGGGAGCAAGAGTTCTACCCGCGCCATACCTTCGGCAAAAAAATCTGTGTCGTTATATTTCGGCGGCACGATCTCTTTCCCCGATTTGTCCAGGAATCCACATTTGCCGTCAAGCCGCACCCGTATCATGTCTTCGGCGGAATTTTCTATGAAGTCGTATTTGGGCGTGACTTCTTTTCCCGATCTGTCTATGCAGACCCACTTGCCGTCAAGCTCCACCATCGCTATGCCGCCGAGAAAAGATCGCGCGGTAGTATACGCGGGCGGGATGACGACCTCGTTCAATCTATCTATGAAGCCCCATTTGCCGTCTTTGCCCTCAGCCAAAACCGCCGCGAGACCCTCAGAAAACTCGTACACACTGGCGTATGTGGGCGGCACAATTTCAGTATATCCTGCGGTTTCCGTACACGCGGCATACAGCATTGCACAGCCGACCGCGCAGGCAGTCAAAAATAATGGAAGAAATTTTTTCATTTGCAATTCCCTGTTTCGATTTTGAGGCATAGATCAAATATACTGATGAAATGAGTATATTTTTGGGACTGTGCGAAGATGTCCAAAAAGTGCTGTTTGCTGTCATTGCGAACCCCGAAGGGGTGAAGCAATCCAGGCTGTACAATGTCAAAGTGGATTGCTAACGCCCTACGGGCGTGACTGAAAGGAAAATTGTAGGCGTCGCTACCGCGACGAACAGTATCTGCTGCGCCTCGTACCCACGGGGGGGCATAAACAATGACGAAAATGCTGCCCAAATATTACTTTCTGGACAGCCCCAGGAAGCAAGCGCGGCAAATGGAGAGGGTATGCAAGAGACGATACGAGAGATCGCGGCGCGGGTGCGCGAGATGCGCTCGCTCTGCGAGTTCAGTCCCGAAGAAATGGCGCGGCATCTTGCGCTCTCCGGCGAGGAATATCTCCGCTATGAGAACGCGGAGGAAGATATTCCCGCGAGCGTGCTCTACAATATCGCGCAAAAGCTCGGCATGGATATGAGCACCCTTATAACCGGCGAGAGTCCGCGCGTGAATATCTTCGCGGTGACGCGCAAGGGGCGCGGGGTTAGAGTGGAGCGGCGCAAGGATTACGGGTATCAGAATATCGCCGCGCAGTTCGCGCATAAAAAGGGCGAATTTTTTATAGTCAGCGTTGATCCGAAAACCGCAGGCGAGCCGCACTTGAACGCGCATCCCGGGCAGGAGTTCAACTACGTCCTTGAGGGCAAAATGAAGGTGTACATCCACAAAAATGAGATCGTGCTGGAATCCGGGGACGCGATTTATTTTGACTCGACGCACCCGCACGCTATGGAGGCTTTGGACGGGCAGCCGGTAAAATTTCTGGCTGTGATACTCTGACAGAGGGCGCTATGCTTCTTGATCGTTTTGTGAACAGGATCAACTTTGAGAGTTATGAGGACTTTGCCGCGAATTTCCGCCTCCGCATTCCGGAGCGCTTTAATTTCGCCTACGACGTGATAGACGTGCTTGCCCGCGAAACGCCCGCCGCGCGCGCGCTTGTATGGGTGAACGATCTGGACGAGCGGCACGAGTTCAGCTTTGCGGATATGAAGCGCGAGAGCGACCGCGCCGCGAATCTCTTCCGAAAACACGGTATCGGAAAGGGCGATGTGGTGATGCTCATCCTGAAGGGGCGCTACGAATTTTGGTTCTGCATCCTTGCGCTGCACAAACTGGGCGCTATCGCCATTCCCGCGACGCATATGCTGACGGAGCATGATTTGGATTACCGCATCACCAGCGCCGACGTGAAGATGATCGTTTCGGTTGAAGAGCAGCCGCTGATTACCGCCTTACACGCCGCCGCCGCGAAAAAGCATCCCTCTCTGGAGACGCTCATTATTCTGCGGCAAACCAGCTGCGCGGCAAATTACAATACAGAAAATTCCGCGCAGGCCGGAGCAGCTCATCCCGCCGGCAAAGCCGGCGAAAACCAATCCGCCACAATCGGCGCTCCACATTGGATGGATTACGGGGAAGCGATTTCCGGAACGGACGATGGCTTCGTACCCCCCGATGAAGCATTTCTCCCCAAAAATACAGACTATATGCTGCTCTATTTTACGTCCGGCACGGTCGGCAATCCAAAAATGGTGCGCCATGATTTTGCCTATCCGCTTGCGCATATCATCACCGCCAAATACTGGCAAAATGTTGAGGACGGCGGTTTGCATTATACCGTGGCGGATACCGGCTGGGCGAAGGCGGTGTGGGGCAAGCTCTACGGGCAGTGGCTCGCGGGTTCGGCGATTTTTGTGTACGACTACGATAAATTTAACGCGCTCAATCTGGTGCGCCGCGCTGCGGAAAATGGCGTGACCACATTTTGCGCGCCGCCCACGATCTATCGTTTTTTGATCAAGCAGGACCTCGCGCAGTTTGACCTCAGCGCGCTTAAATACTGCGTGATCGCCGGCGAGCCGCTGAACCCCGAGGTGTATGAGCAATTTTTGAAGGCCACCGGACACCGCCTGCACGAGGGTTACGGGCAAACGGAGACGATCCTCTTTCTCGCGAATTATCCCTGGGACGAACCCAAGCCCGGCTCGATGGGCAGACCGGCACCCGGATACAAGGTTGTTCTTCTCAACAGCGAAGGCAAGATCTGTGAATCGGGCGAAGAGGGCGAGGTGTGCCTCGATCTCTCCGGGGATATTCCATGGGGGCTCTTCTCGGGGTATCACCGCGATCAGGAACGCACCGATTCCGTTTGGTATGGCGGCTACTACCACACCGGCGACGCCGCCTGGCGCGATGAGGACGGGTATTACTGGTTTGTCGGAAGAATGGACGACGTCATCAAAACCTCCGGCTACCGCGTTGGCCCCTTTGAGGTGGAGAGCGCGCTGATTGAGCATCCCGCCGTGCTCGAGTGCGCGATCACCGGCGTACCCGATCCGGATCGCGGGCAGGTGATTAAGGCGACGGTTGTTCTGGCGGCGGGATACGCCCCGAACGACGCGCTCAAAAAGGAATTGCAGGATCACGTCAAGCGCGTGACCGCCCCGTATAAATATCCGCGCATCATCGAATTTGCGGACGCTTTGCCGAAAACCATCAGCGGTAAGATTCGCCGCGTAGAGATACGCAATGCCGAACAATCGTAAGGGAAACCATGCGCTTTCGCCCGAGCCTGTTCGGTGTGTTTACCGCTTGTCTCGTTTTTTGCGGATCGGGTACGCTCAACGCGCTCCCGAGTCCGGGCTTTTTCTGGAGCGAAGACCGCGCCTCGCTGCAGTTTGGCGGCAGCTTCGCCTACGGTCAGGTGAAGGAATATGTTTTTTCCGGGAACTATCTCTTAAGCCGTTTGGACTGGGACGCCCATAATCTTTTTGGCGCGCGTTTTGGCGGGGCATATAAATTTGAGTCCTGCATAATCAGCGCCGCTTTTCTGTTGGGCATCCCCGGGGGCTGCGGAATACTTAAGGATTATGACTGGGCGGAGACTGACGCTGCTGGAAACTATCTGTACAACGGAGTTCCGTCGCATTATTCCGAACACCGGAATATCCTGAAAAATTCATTTCGGTTTGATTGTGATTTTTTGCTTCCGTGGGTAAACGGCAGACGTTGGCGTTTTGACTGGATCTATGGCCTCACCTGGCAGCATTACTCTTTTGCAGGGAAGGATGGCTTTTATCAATATCCGCCCACAAGCGCGCCGATTACGATTGAGGGGCCGGTCGCGACATATACAACCGACGCCATCCTGCCTGTGATGGGGCTTGCGTATTCAAGGGATATGAATAATGGTTTTGCGTTCACAAGCATGGTAAAGCTCGGTATAGCCGGGTTTCAGCGCGGCTATGACGAACATCATCTCCGCAAACTCGATTTCATCGACTATTTTATTTTTTTGCCATACATTGAGTTACGGCAGCAATTCTCGCTCAGCCTGGCCGAGCGATTTGATATTGAGATAGCCATTTTTTTGCTTTGCTATCCGAGAGCGCCCGGGCTGAGCTATCTGAAAGACCTGGACACCGGAAATATCTTCCGGCTCGCCAGCCGGGGCGGCGCGCGGGCGGAATCCATCGGCGCGGAGATCAATTTTCATTTTATGTTTGAGAAAAAAGAATCGCCTGAAACCGCAAACGATGCGTATCCGTTAATTGAGGAAACAGAACACTTCGCTCCGCGCGAGTGATACACGGAAGCTGTCTGAAAAAACGCAGGGTGCCGCGCAAAAGAAGCGCAACCCCTGCGTCGAGACGCTGCCAAGCCGACAACAGTTTTACACTGCTTCCTGTTCTCCAACAGCCTCTTCATTTTTACCGACTGCGCTCAGGGAATTCATATACTCCCGGAACATATCGACTATCTCATCGTCGGTATGCTTTTTCGCAAGCTCGCTGTAGTACATCGGTTTGCCGATGATGATCCGGTCGGGATTGCTCCCAAAGTGATGCGTGTAGATGGGAACATCCTCTTTGTGGCGTTCGTAGTAGAGTTTCGCAATCGTTAAAAAGCCGCCGTTGAATTTTTTGATGATCTCGAAATACCCATCGTCGGAATTTTCCGGGAAAAACGCGACAGGAATATCTTCCTCCAGCACCTGCAGGCAATACTTGAATGTGCGCGTAAGCCTGTGGTCGAAATAAATGGGCAGCGCGCCGCACACATCATACAGTCTCCGGAGGGGTATGCCCAAAATCGTCGCGCGGATGAACGCAATGGGCGCGGGGTTATTGCACTTCTTGCGGTAAAAAACGTGATACAGGTAGTTCCATCGGCTTCTGAAGTTCTCGCACGCCTGATGCGCCGAGCCGACCATAAAAACACCCTCCATAAAGGTGCGGTACGTGAAGGGCCCCTTTGCGCTGCGGTGGTTGCCGATGAGGATACAGCGTTTGGGATACTCCTTGACCTCGTTCAGGTTGATAAACTCCGGCCTTTTGAGTACAAGTCTCAAGACCGCCAGGATGATTTTGTCAAGCAGGTTGAACTTCTTCTTGACTTTGAATTTTCTTGCCATTCTGCTCTCCATTCTTGTTGGAATAAATACGTATAAATGACCGCAATGCTCCATTGTACCACATCCGGAGCCGATGGTACAAAATTTAAGCGTAAAACAAGCGCTGTGGCACCCCTTAATTTCAGGGCTTTCGGTGTGTTTTTTTTAGGTTTGCGCCCCGTTAAAAGTGTAGTAAAACTATATAGCTGCGCAATGCGCAGCTTCATAAAAGAGGAGGGTTGCTATGGGGATTTTGAGCAGGTTTGCGACTATTATGAGCGCGAATATCAATTCGGTGCTTACAAAAGCGGAGGAAAAGAACGCGGATAAGCTGCTGGAGAAGTATCTGCAGGACGCGAAAGAGGATCTCGGGCAGGTTAAGGCAGAAACGGCGGCTGTGATCGCCGAGGAGATGGGGCTGGCGCGCAAGCTCACCGAAAACGAGGCGGCGCGCAACAAGCAGGAAGAGTACGCGATTGCCGCGGTTAAAAGCGGAAACGACGCCGACGCGCGGAAATTTTTAACCTATAAGGCGCGGCTGGATCAGGAAGGCGCGGATTTAACCGCGCGGTATACCCAGGCGAAAGAAAACAGCGAAAAGATGCGCCAGTTGACGACCAAGCTCATGAACGATATCCAGGCGGCGGGATCAAAGCTGGACGAAGTGAAGCGCAAGCTCGCCGTCGCAAAAACACAGGAAAAGATCAACAAGATCGAAGAGCAGGTAGGGCAGTCCGCGATGGGCAATTTCGATAATCTGTTTGATACTGTGCAAAAAAGGGTGGATGCGGCGGAAGCAGCCTCAAATATGAATAAAGAGTTCACAAAAGAGGCAAACGAAATGGAAGAGCTGGCCAAAAAATATGACGCCGGCGCTCAGCAAACCAGGAATGAGTCTGTTGAAGAGCAACTGGCCAGACTGAAAGCCGGCATCGGGCAGTAAGGTTTTTGAAAATGGGCGAACCCACAGTCGATATCAGTACGGAAACATTTGAGTGCGAAAACTGCGGCGGGCTGATCAAATTCTCGATCGCCCGCCAGAAATTCGTCTGTGCATCCTGTGGATCCGAAAATATTGCGCTGAAATCCTCTTCCAAAGTTATGGAAAATGTTTTCAGCCGCTACCTCGAGCGGGAAAAAAAGACCTTACCCTTTGAAGGCATGGCGCAGGTATCCTGCCAGCGCTGCGGCATGGAGATGTCTTTCGACAGCAAGCAGATCGCCGGTGCCTGCCCGATGTGCGGTTCCACGCAGGTGGCCGTCGTTAAGCAGCGCGCCGGTATTCCGCCGGACGGTATTGTCCCCTTCAAAATCGACAAGCAGGACGCGCAGCAGAAATTCAGGGAATGGGCGAAGAGCCGCTGGTTTGCCCCGAACGATTTTAAGAAGAGATACGGCGAGGGCGATCTGCGGGGGATGTATCTTCCGTTCTGGACCTACGACGCCGACGTCAGGAGCCAGTATACCGGCCAGGGCGGGAAGCAGAGAATCACAACAGACAGGAACGGCAAAACAACCATTGTTACAGACTGGTATCCCGTAAGCGGTGTTGTGTCTTCCTCCTTTGACGACGTGCAGATATGCGCCTCCGACAAGCAGCAAAATGTTCGCGGGGTTTTACCCTTTGACACGATCCATAAGACAGCGCCCTTTTCCGCCGCGCATCTGTCGGGCTATTACGCGGAGGTGTACAGCGTTAAGGCGGACGCTGCTTTTAACGAGGCGAAGCAGATAATGGAAGCAGCCATGGCGCAGCTCGCGAGGAATGACATCCTGCGGCGATACAACAGCGCGCGGGTCCATTCGCTGCAATCGCAGTACAGCAATATCACGTACAAACATGTGCTGCTGCCTCTCTGGGAATCGGCGTTCGGCTATAAGGGAAAAGTGTATCACTACCTGATTAACGGCGAGACCGGCAAGGTCAGCGGCGACCGTCCCTGGTCTGTTCCGAAAATAACTGCGGCTGTTATCGTGGTTTTAGCCATCCTCGGTTTGCTGTTCTGGTTTATTTACGTCGGGCAGTATGGCGAAAACTCCGGGTATGACGACCGTCCCAGGTATTACGATTATAATTTGTATAACATGGCACCGCGCGAATCGGACGCCGTGTATATGGTAAAAAAAGGACAAGGCTGCCGCTCTGCTGATGGTTTTTATAATGGCAGCATACACACAGAAAGGATGTGCGCCTGATGGCCTGGCTTGGACAAGGAAAAGATACCGTTGAATGGGAAGAATTCCGGGATGACGTTTTATTTTACAAATGGCCCGCGCAGGAACTCAAGAAAGGGTCGCGGCTCATTATCCGCTCCGGGCAGAACGCCATTTTTTATTCCAATGGCGCGATTGAGGGTATTTTCAAAGACGAAGGCAATTTTGATATAGTTACGCAAATCACGCCATTCCTCTCTACGCTGAAGGGCGTGTTTTCTCTGCGTGGCGATTCGGGGCTGCGGGCTGAGGTGTATTTTGTAAACGCCAAAGAGCTGCTCCTGCCCTGGGGGACGCGGCAGCGCATCATGATCCCCACACCGGAAGCGCCCTCCGGCATTCCGGTGGGCTGCAACGGCAATCTCATCATCGAGTTTCGCGACTATGTGGCCTTTATCCGCAAAGTGGCCGGAGTCAAAGCCACATTTTCGCTCGGCGACGTTTCCGAGCGCATCATTGGGGTGCTGAATCCCATCATCGCGGAATGTATTCTGGGCGGCGAACGGCAGATTGGCGTGAACGCGCTGATCGCGCTCCAGGGCAATAGCCGCGCGCTGGGCAAAAAAATGGCGGAGGAGCTGGACAAGGAACTCATGGACATCGGGCTTGGCGTGGCCAGCCTGAACATCATTTCCTTCAATTACCCCAAAGAATTGCAGGCAATGGCGGAAAAAATTGCCGCCCAATCCTTTGTGGGCGACGTTGGGAAGTATACCGCCGTTGCGATGGCGGACAGCTTTGCCCAGGAGGGCGGCGGTGGAAACGCGGGCGCACAGGCCATGCAAATGGCTATGGGGATGCAGATGGCGAACAAGATGATGAACGGCGCTCAGTCTGCATCCGCGCCCGCAGGGCAAACAGACGGAAAATTCTGCCCTCAATGCAGAAAAATGGTCGCGTCCAATTTCTGTCCCGACTGCGGAACGCAAACAGTTTGATGCAACCGGCGTAAGGTTCTGCGTACCGGTCTCTCGCTGTAACGCTTACTTTGTTATTTTTTTGCAGGGGAACAGGGGTCGCATACTCAAGTAGATCGCGAGTCTGAATTTTTTGGCAAGCGCTCTGCCGCTCCGCGGATGTGCCGAAGCGAGAGCGCCTTTTGGGGTGTGCGTTCCGCCGCAAATTCAGCCCTGTTCTTCTCGACTCTCCTGATAGCGCATCATCAGGTTGTCGCGGAAAGGCATTCCTTTGTCAACGGTGATAATCTGCCCGTTAATGGCGTCCATGAAGCCGCTCGCGAGCGCGAAGACCGCCTGGGCGCACTCCTCGGGCGAGAGCAGCATCTCTTCGGGAATGCCATTCGCGCGCAGATAGTCAAAAAAGGCCTCGCCGAAAATCGCGGAGAAGGATTCCGTTTTGACCGAGCCAAAGCGGATCACGTTCACGCGGCAGCCCTCTTCAAAAAGGTGAATGGACATATAGCGCGCGAAATGCTCCAGGAGCGCCTTCGACGCGGCGACAAAATCGTAGCCGCGGTAAAAATGCGAGGGGCCGTCGCTCGATATCCCGATGATGCGCCGGGGATACGCGCCGAAGGTTTTGCGGATCGCCTGGCTGTAGGAGATGAGTGGCCAGGTGCTGTACTCGAGGGTTTTGAAGAGCGAGCGTTTTTTGTATTCGTTTAAATTCATGGTGCGCTGGGCGAAGCCGACGTTGCTGATGAAAAAGTCAACGCCCTCCGCGCCCTGCTCCGCCATCTCCGCCATGAGCTTTGATGTATCTTCATCAACGGAAACGTCCGCCTGCATCAGAACCGGCTTGGGCGCGCCCGCCTCCAGAAATGCGGCATAGAGCGCACTGTAATCGTCCTGTCCCCATTTGTAGGTGAGCCAGGTGCGCGCGCCGGCGCGTCCAAACAGGAGCGCTGTCGCCAGCCCAATCCCTCGCGTCCCGCCGGTGATGAGGGCATTTTTTCCGGAAAAATCAATGGTTATCATAGAGCCGCCGTTTTTGCTTTTTTTCGGGAGCAGCACGATGCGCTGCTCAAATTTATTGATTTTTTGGCGCTGTGGGTGCCTTTCTTCAATGACCTGCCTAATAAATGATGCCCGGAGGCAAGGATTGTGCGTAGCTTCCATAATAAAGCGCCCGAATATACGCGCCAAAGGCGGCTGCCCTATGCTCTTTGTATCCTGGAATGTGAACGGAATCCGCGCGGCGCAGGAAAAAGGGTTCCATGATTCCCTTGCCCAAATCAATCCCGATGTGCTTTGCCTGCAGGAAACGCGCATCAGTGTGGAAGACGCGGCGGAGGCGGTCAGGCATCCCGAGGGTTATACCTCCCGGTGGGTCAGCGCGAAAAAAAAGGGCTATAGCGGGGTGGCGATATTTTCAAAAAAGGAGCCGCTCGCGTGGCGGGAGGGTATAGGCAAACCGGAATTTGACGTTGAGGGGCGAACCCTGACCGCCGAATATGCGGACTATTTTTTGGTCAACGCCTATTTTCCCAACGCGCAGCATGAGCTTCTGCGCCTGGACTACAAACTCGCGTATAACAAGGCGTTTCTCGCGTACTGCCAAAAATTGCGCAAACAAAAGCCCGTCATTTTTTGCGGCGATCTGAATGTCGCGCACGAGGAAAGAGATCTCGCGCATCCAAAGGCAAATATGATGAACCCGGGCTTTTATATCGACGAACGCAATTGGTTCAGCGCGATGCTTGACAAGGGGTATACGGATACCTTCCGCATATTCGAGAGCGGGGGCGGGCATTACTCCTGGTGGTCGTACCGCCTGAATGCGCGCCGGAAAAATGTCGGGTGGAGAATCGATTATTTTGTCGTCAGCAATGAACTCGTCCCGCGCGCGCAAAATGCGTTTATTCTGCCGGAGATCATGGGCAGCGATCATTGCCCCGTGGCGCTGGAGCTGGCATGACCGCGCCGATTCAACCGCCCGATCCCGCCGCGCCCGCGCTCCTGGGGATGCCGCCTGCCGAACTTGAGCGCGTCACAAATGCACTCGCGCTTCCGCGATACGCGGCAAAACAGCTTGCCGACTGGATGTACAAAAAATTCGCGCCCTCGTTCGACGCGATGAGCAATATCTCCAAAAATGGACGCGCGGCGCTCGCGGAACATACCCTGCTCGGGGCAAGCGCGCCCGAAAATACCGCCAGCGCAAGCGACGGCACAAAAAAATATCTCTTCCGCACCCTGGACGATCATTTTGTGGAAAGCGTGTATATTCCGGAAGAGGATCGTGCGACGCTCTGCCTCTCCACGCAGGCGGGCTGCCGCATGGGGTGCCGGTTTTGCATGACCGCGCGCCAGGGGTTGGAGGCGCAGCTCGCTCCGGCGGATATTCTGAACCAATATTATTCGCTGCCGGAGCGCGGAGAAATCAGCAATATTGTGTATATGGGTATGGGGGAACCGCTCGACAATCTGGATGCGGTACTCGCCAGCATTGCCGCTTTGACCGCGCCCTGGGGGATGGCGATGAGTCCGCGCCGCATTACGGTCTCCACCTGTGGTATACTGGCAGGACTCGAACGACTGCTCGCGGAAACCGAGGTTCATGTGGCGCTCTCCCTGCACAACCCCTTTGATACCGAGCGCGCGCGGCTCATGCCTGTCGCCCTCCGCGAACCGCTTGAACCCATCTTTGCGCTCTTGAAGCGGTATAACTGGCGCGGGCAGCGCAGGCTGACCCTGGAATATATGCTCTTTGAAGGCTATAACGACAATGAGGATCACCGCAAGCAGCTTGTCCGTCTGACAGGCGGGCTGGGGAATGTGCGCGTAAATCTGCTCGCCTGGAATCCATTGCCTGCGGTCGCCCCGCAGCTACAGGATCACGCGAAACCGGATGCGCAATCCCGCTCCCTGACGCTCGCCCCGGCTTCGTTATCCGCTCTGGAAGATTTCCAGGCACATTTGAATGCAGCGGGCGTCATTGCTCCTGTCCGCCGTTCCCGCGGCGGGGATATTGCGTCCGCCTGCGGGCTGCTGTCAACGCAAAATAAAACTGTTGGAAAGGGATAACCATGAACCCAGATGATTTGACGCCGGCAACAGGCGCGAAAAAAACAGAAACCACAAACGAAATATATCCCGCGAAACAACGCAATACACAATTTTCTTTTCGTAAGCTCTTGCAGCATAAACCCTTTCTCCGCAAGGCTTTCCCGCTTAAATTTTTCCTGTTTGGATTGGCGGCGCTGCTCGCGGGAATCTTGATATTCGCTCTCGCGCCCGGCAATGAGCCGCTCACATTCCTGGGTTTTGCGCTTGTTTTGGGCGGCGTCCTTGTCCCGCTCATCATACTCGCGAGGCGCATACTCCGGAAGGTGTATCTGTGGATACCGGCGGCGATCCTCATTTTCATTATCGTTCTGCCGCTTACCCTCATCGCCTATATCACTTTCTTTTTCCCCAATGAAATTGTCCGGCAAATTCTGCAAACCGAACTGTCGAAGGAACTCGCCCGCCCTGTCTCCATCGGCCATCTTAAGATATCCATCCTGAAGGGCATCACCTTAAACGATCTCATAATAAACGACCGCGGCAGCGAAGAACTCTTTGTCCGCGCCGGGCTGAATTTATCATACGAACTCTTCCCGATTTTTATCGGCCAATTACGGGTACACAAAGCAATACTGGAATCGCCCACAATCCATCTTCGCCGCGATTTTCGCGACGGACAGGCGGTGATGAATGTAGATGATCTCCTTGCGCCCGGAGAGGATACGCCGGAAGAACCCGAAGAGGATTCGGGACTTCCCGAGCTTCCCTTCTTTTTATCTGTAGGAGAGGTTGGCATAGAAAACGGCTCGGTCATATTTATGGATCGCGGCGATCCGGAGCTTGCCAACGAATACATTCTGGGCAATCTGAACTGCCTGATAAGCGACGTCACCTGGCCAATAGTGGAACCGCTCGGGATTCGCTTTAACTTCCGGATTTCGATGCGCCAGCTTGACGTCGAGGACGGCAAAACCTTCACCCTCGCGCCCGGCCTTACCGGCAGGATCATGCTGCGCGCTCAAAACGGCGATCTTGTTCCGGAGGGGCGGATCGACTTTTTCGCGCAGGACGGCGAATTTTACGGGCAGCAGTTTTTGACGGACGCGCAGGGTCTCGTGGAAGAGATGAAACTTGGATTTTTTGACGGGATCAAAAACGCAAGCATCGGCAACCTGGATGAATTTGAAAACGCACTCACCTCAAAAACCGCCAGCCTCGCAAGCGGCGCCGCCGGAAAAATCGATGCGCTGGTAAACGGCGCGAATAAAGATTTTACATCGCTTATGGACAGCCTGGAAAAAAGCAAGCTCCTTGCCCTGGGCGATTTTGACAAGGGCGCCCAAAAAGAGAACGACGATATCAAGTCTGAGTCCGATTCGCTTCTGAATAATATCCAAACATCGTATAGCAGAATCATGCGGCTTTACCCCGCAGCCTCGTCCAAACTGCAAATCGATTCCTACACGCAGCGCGCGCAGGCCAAAGTTGAGAATGTGCAAACCGGCTATGCCGCATTTGCAAAAACGCAGGCGGAGGGTTTACAAACCGACGTGAATGCGTTTATTGAGGCTGAGCAAAAACGGCATACAGATTATATAGCCGCGTTGCAGGGCGGGCTCGATCAGTCGGTTGAGAAATACGCCGCAAGTATCCGCGCGCAGTTTCAAAAGCAGCTTGGACGGGCGGAAGACTTTGTTGATTCCTATGATTTGAGTATTCCGTTCCTGCACAAACGCATGAGCTTCGATCATGTCAGCACTATCCTTACCATTACCAACGGGGTTATGCGCCTGCGCGGCCTCAAAATTACGTCCAAAGAATTTTCCGTTGACGGCAACGGAGATTATAACCTCGTCAATGATGATTTTGACGCGGCGGCAAAACTCATTCTGGATAAGCGCTTTGCCTCCAACACAATCCTGAGCCTCTTCCTGAATTCCGACGGCGCGCCGGAACTTGATTTTGAGGTCAAAACGGTGAACGGCAAATTTTCATTTAAGCTCCTGGGCGACCCCATCCCGAAACGCATGAGCAATATCGCTGCCGCCAAGGCAAAGGAATTTATGCACTCCTATCTGGATAGATACGCCACATCCGATTCATTCCTCGCGAACCTGCGTTCGGGCGGCTTTGGAGAGAGCCTTGATCCCAAAAGCGCTATCGCATCCCTGCAGCAGAGGCGGCTCTCCTTACTTACCTCGCAGAAGGCCGCCCAAAGGCAATCCCTGCTGAACGAAGGAAAGGATATAGCGAAAAAAATTGAGGAGGACGCGCTGAAGGCCATCGCGGGCGGCGGCATTCCGAATATTCCGATTAAAAAGCCTTTCTGATATGTATTCATGCCGACTCCTCCCGGGATGAATGTGAAACGCGCATCGCGAAAAAAATCGCTGCCTGCAGCGACAGACAGCGCGAAAAGCGCTGACTCTGCGCAGAGTCCCTGTTCTGCGGCGATAAACGCAAAAGGTACAAGTCCCGACGTTACGCTTGTTCTGCCCTATATATACAGCGATCATCCCTCGTTCCCGGAGGCACTGATCGCGCGCGTATTTTCGGCGGCGGGATACACGCTTGCGATTATCGAGCAGCCGCGCTGGCAGGAGAATCGCGCTTTTGCCGCGCTCCCGAGGCCGAAGCTCTTTTTC
Organism: Spirochaetota bacterium; assembly: GCA_031283155.1. Taxonomy (GTDB): domain Bacteria; phylum Spirochaetota; class JAGLSM01; order JAGLSM01; family JAKPMW01; genus JAKPMW01. The sequence goes on from JAITCI010000045.1 coordinate 21,816, forward strand.
GCGATCATTCCCGGACCGGTTGACTCCGTGGTACTCAATTATACATCGACGCATAAGCGCCGGAACGAAGACCTTTACCAATTTGACGGGAACGCTTTTTTCGACGGCCCCGAAAGCATCTCGTCCAAAATTCGCCCCGACCGCGTTTTGACTGTATTTGCGGCGCGCCTCCGCGAATCATTCAGGGACGTGCCGATCATCATCGGCGGGTTGGAGGGCAGCCTGCGGCGATTCGCGCACTGGGATTTTCAGCAGGAAAAAATTCGCCGCCCGATTTTGCTCGATACGCGCGCCGATCTTCTTGTCGTCGGCATGGGCGAGAAACAGATCCTGCGTATTGCCGAGGCACTCGCGCGGGGAGAGAGCGCGAATACACTCGCCCTCCCGGGAACAGCGCGCGTTGCGCCCGCGCCTCCCCCGAACGCCGTGCTGCTACCCAGAGCGGAAGACGTTATTGCAAACCCGTCGCTGCTCTTGCCGCAATGGGGGTTTGAACAAGAGGCGCTCCGGACACGGCGTCCCGCTGCGCAGGAATGCGGCAAACGCTTTATCGTATACGAGGGAGCGGAAAATTATTCCGCAAACGAAATAGACGCCCTCTACGAACTCCCGTTTACGCGCTCGCATACCTCGCTGCGCGCGCAATCCGCAGCGCCGATCCGCTCGTCGGACGTATGCCACGCGCAAACTGCCGCCCCTATCCGCCCGCTGCGCGCATCTCCCGCATCGCCGCGCGCGCAAGCCGCATCGCCGATCAACTCGCCGCGCGTATCCACCGCGCAAACCGCCAACCCGTCGCGCGCGCAAGCCGTTTCGCCGATTAACTCGTCGCGCGTATCCACCGTGCAAACTGCCAGTCCTTCGCAGCACACACACGCCGCTACACCGATCCGCCCGTCGCGCGTATCCACCGCGCAAGCCGCCAACCCGTCGCGCGCGCAAACCGCCGCGCGCATGACGCCGGCTCTGCGCATGAATCTCTTTTCCATTACAACCCACAGGGGGTGTGCCGGAGGCTGCGCGTTTTGCTCTATCTGCGCGCATAGCGGAGGCGGCATAGTCTCGCGTTCCATCGATTCGATCATGCGCGAGATCCGCAGCATGGAGCGGCATCCCGCCTGGCGCGGCGTGGTTACGGATCTCGGCGCGGCTTCCGCCGATATGTACGGCGCGGACTGCCCGCGATCACAAACCTGCGCGCGCGCATCCTGTCTCTCGCCGGATTGCTGCCCGGAGTATGCCGCGCGAGAAGGCCGCGTCTGGCGCGAATTACTGCGCGCGGCGCGCTCACTGCATGGCACACGCAAGGTGATGCTTGCCTCCGGCGTACGCTACGAAACCCTGCTCGCCAATCCCGAACTTCTCGAAGAAATTCTGCGCTCGCATACCGGCGCATTCCTGCGCGTCGCGCCCGAGCATACCGAGGATCATGTCCTCGCGCTCATGCGCAAATCCCCGTTCGCGTTCTTTGCGCGCTTTGTTACACTCTTTCGCGAGACTGCGGCGCGTTTGCATAGTTCCGTTGATCTGGAGTGTTACATCATGGTTGGGCATCCCGGGGAGCGCGCCTGTGACGTAACCGCCATGCGTGAAAAACTGTGCGCACTTGGGCTGCTGCGCCATTTAGACGTACAAATTTTCACCCCCACGCCGGGGACTCTCTCGACGGCGCTCTTTTGCGCTGGTACGGATGCGGCAGGCGCGCCCATTCCGGTTGAGCGTTCAATAAGGGAACTCATCCGGCGGCAGCGCAGCCTGATAGACGCGGAATAAAAAACCGGAACGGCTCTTCGGAGTCTATGGCTTCGATTAGGCGCGATGCCCCGTACACAGCAAGACGACATGGCGGATAATGAAAATAATATCCAGCTATTCGAAGATAAGCGAATTCGTACAGCATGGAAGGTGTACATATTTTTCAACCCTGCTTCTTGTTCTCCTGTATCGGCGGAACCGCAAACAGCGAGCTCTGCTCCGAAGTTTCAAACTTCAAATTGAGTTTTGGATTGGCGGGATCGTAGATGGGCTTGTTCATGGGGCGGGTTCTGAGCCTGCCTGTAAGCGCGAGATTAACCCGCTCTTCGGCTATCGCGACATACTCTTCCATGATTTCGCAGCCCATCCCCCTGCGCCCGTTTTTGACCGCCGCCGCTACGGTTGAGCCAACGCCCATAAACGGATCAAAAACAAGATCGCCCTCTTTGGTGAGCGCGAGCACCAGGCGCTCCACAAGCTCAATCGGAAACTGGCAGGGGTGGATCGTTTTTTCGACGTGATTGTTTTTTACGTTCGGTATATCCCATATATCGCTCGGGTTTTTCCCGAGGGGGTTACAGGAAAGCTCGCCGATTCGCGGCCCCTTAAAGTAGCGCTTGGCGGGATATTTTTGCGGCACCCGCACCTGATCGAGGTTGAAGGTATACGTATCCGTTTTGGTGAACCACAGGATGGTTTCATACCGACCGGAAAATCTCCTTGATGC
>JAITCI010000071.1 GCA_031283155.1 Spirochaetota bacterium
AGAGATTAGTATATGGTGTTTGTTTTGTTGGGGTAGTGGGGGGGGGGGGGGTGGGGGGGGGTATTATTTATGGGAATTTTCCGAATTTTGCCAATATCGGCGGCTTCGGGAAACATCCCACGATAAGGCAGGTATATCTATGAAACGCATCATTGACGTTCACAAGAGTAATGTTTTTCGCTTCATCTTTTTCGTTTGTATGCTCATCACCCTCTGCGCAATGTTCACGGCGTATGGCAGCAATCCGTCTACGAGTAATCCGGGAATAGGTATTGCGTCGCACGTTATGGTGCCTATAGCTGCGGGAACTTTTATAATGGGCAGCCCCGCGACTGAGGCGGGTCGGCAAGATCATGAAACGCAGCATTGGGTGACGCTTACCAAAGATTTTTTAATGGGCAAGTACGAAGTTACACAGGAATTGTATGAGAAAGTGATGGGGCGCAATCCGAGTTCATTTATAAGTTCTCCGGCATCTGGGGAAGTGCAGGCGAAGCGTCCGGTGGGGGATGTAAGTTGGTACGATGCGATTGTGTTTTGTAATAAGTTGAGTATTTTGGAGGGGCTATCGCCTGTATATCGGGTAAGCGGGAGTACAGATCCTTCAAGTTGGGGAACAGTCCCTACAACAAGAAATGATTCTACGTGGGATGCTGTTACTGTCAATTGGGACGCGAATGGATATCGCCTGCCCACAGAAGCCGAGTGGGAGTATGCCTGCCGCGCGGGGAGTACGACAGCGTACAGTCTCGGGAATACATGGAACGATGCCTGGGGATGGTATGGGTGGAATTCAGGCAATCGCGCGCATGAAGTCGGGAAGAAAACGCCGAATGCCTGGGGATTATATGACATACACGGGAACGTGTGGGAATGGGTTTGGGACTGGTACGGAGAATATACCGGGATAGCGACGGAACCTAAAGGTCCCGGTACGGGGTCCTACCGCGTGAATCGCGGCGGGGGGTTGGAGCACTCTGCGCAGATCTTGCGCTCAGCTTTTCGGGTCGGCGTCTACTACCCGCACGAAAGGGACTTCAGTATCGGCTTCCGTGTTGTGCGCGGTGCCTCGTAAGGCATACGGCAAAAAGCGAATATACAAAGCAGCGCTTTCCCGGCAGCCATTTCCCGAAGCGCGTACTCCTACTTCGGGAAGGCGCGGGTTATTGACATTCGTGCCAATAAACGCCGGACGCGAAGCGTACAAGGCGAGTGCTTTTTATTTTCAGGATGCAAGAGCCAGTTCCGCCCTGCGTTTCCACCGCACGGCCGCGCAGATTCCACGCTTGCAGTCTTTTTTATTTTTTTAGTACATCTTGTACGAAAATATACATGGCGCAATTTTGTGCGCGTACCAATGGAGTTCAGGATGGCAGTGCGCACAGGCAAGTGCTCAAAATTCGCTCGTCGTTAATAAATGTTGCTTCCCGCAATTCTCGGATACGAAGCCCCGCCGTCGCGGAGCGCGCTCGTAGAGCGAGGCGGTGCGAGTAGACGAGAACTTTGCGGGAAAAAGCGCCGCAAGAAATATTGATTGCTTCGCCTACGGCTCGCAATGACAAATTTTGCGCGCTTCATGGTTTTGTCTTCCACCACGCCTGCGCTAATTCTTTATACCTGACCCCTCGCCAAAATCGCCATCCATGGCGGCGAGGGGTTTCCACATCGTGTTTCAAGGCGGGGGAAGCCAGCACGATTAGCTTTGGGCGGGGCTATGCGCTGTTTTATTTTCGTTCCTCAAAGATGTACGCATCCGATACGTCATCGAGCGTGTCAATATCGAGCCAGTGTCCGTGGACGTACTCCACGCTGATGGTATGCCCCTTCCCGAGAATTCTGGCGAACACGGCGGACATCGATGTGTGATCAAGGGTTCCGGCGGATTTCAGCTCCTCGAGGGTTTCCAGCAGGATCGCGGTGCCCTTGGGTGAAAACAACGCGAGCCCAATCCACTCGCCGTGTGCCTGCTTTCGGTCGAGATCATTGCCGATGGATTGTAAATTTATACCCTCCTCGCGGTACTCGGGCGTGTGTTCGCGCTCCGCGATAACCAAATCGGTTGTTCGATTATGCTTTTCGGTATTCTTTGCCCACGCGGAATCAACTACGATGGTAAAATCGCTCCGGCTGTCGAGCAGGTTCAGCAGGATATATTTCTCAAAGAGGATATCGCCGAAGGAGAAAATCACGCGCCCCTGCAAAAAGTCCTTCGCGGCGTAGAGCGAGCGCGCCTCTTCGCTGGTCTCATAATTATCGTTATCGAAATATTTTATATTGGGCAGGTTCACGGCTTCCTTTTTGTACCCGCGCACCGCAGCGATGCTCTTGAGCCCGCAGTCGTTGAAAGCCGCGACCAGTTTGGCGAGAATAACCTTGCCGCTGATGGGGATCATCATCTTGGGGCGGTTCTCGGTCATCTTGCCGAAACCCTTGCCCTGGGTCGCGCCGAGAATAATTACGTTGGTGGTTTCGCCGGTCGGCGGGAGATAGAGTTTTTCTTTTTCCTTGAGGTCGGACATTCCCTGCAGGCGGAAGAGTTCCTTAACCGGAACGATCTTGTCTTCGAGCGAAAGCAATGTGCCGCTCTCGCGCAGGGTTCTGAGATTTTGCTGCACCGCCGTGACCACGGTGCGGCAGGTTTGGTTCGCCCATATCGCGAGCGCCACCCCGCGCTTTTCGAGTTCGGGGAACGTTACCTGCGGGTACATGGTGGGGACGACGACTATCGGGGTTGCGCGTTTCCATTGTTCCAGAAAGGCAAATATCTCTTCGGGGCCCTTCGCCTTGGAGTGGATCAGGATCGCGTCGGCGCCGGCGTCGGCGTAGGCGTGGGCGCGGCGGAGCGCTTCCTCAAGCCCCCAGCCCGCAATGAAGGCCTCCGTGCGCGCGACGATCACAAAATCCGGATCGAGCTGCATATCCTTCCCCGCCTTAATTTTCATCTTGAATTCTTCGATGGACGCGAGCGGCTGCTGCTCGCCGCCGATGAAGGAATTGGTTTTCGGAAAGAGCTTGTCTTCGAGGCATACCCCCGCGACGCCGCGCTGCTCCAGCTTGGCCACGAGGCGCTGCACGTTATTGAAATTGCCGTAGCCGGTATCGCCGTCGAGGAGGATCGGGATGGTGGTCGCGTCGGACATAAATTCCAGCACCTCGAGCACCTGTGTCCATGAGGCCTCGTTATTGTCGCGCACCCCCAGAGCGGCGGAAATCGAAAGCCCGCTCCCCCAAACGGAGGTAAAGCCCGCCTCTTCCACCAGCTTCGCGGTCAGGCCGTTATGCGCCTCCATCATGACGGCGAGTTCTTTCGCGTGGAGAAGATTTTTGAGTTGAGTGGTCTTTTTCATTCAATGCTCCGGGTATATTTTTGAGACAACGCCCTATAAAATAATAGCAAAAAATGGGACTGCGGAATCGTCTTGTGTACGGGCTGGGCAAGGAGGGCTACGCGCCTTCATTTGTTTTTTGGGGGGGAACAGTTTTTGCATACCCCTGTAATCCGCGAGTCTTTGCGTATTCATTTGGCGCTCTGCCGCTCCGCGCTTGAAAAATGGCTTTTTTTCACAAAGAGCGCACCGCGAGGCCGGAAAGCGTGACTACGGATGCGATAAGCGCCGAAGCCGCGCGTGAACATTTTTCCCAAAAAATCTTTCAAAAAAATGGAACCCAAACTCTCCACCGGGACTTTCTTAAGCAGAAAGCAGGTACATACCGTAGTGCGCGGGTTATGCCAGAAACGCGCGGGGAGAAATTTTTCATGACCAAACTCGATTATACGCTTACAAATGACACGCTGTTCAAAATGCTCTTTGTGCATCATCCCGACTTATTGAAAAGACTCGTCGCTGTGCTGCTTGATATCCGTTTGGAGAGTATAGAGCAGTTTGATATTGTCAATTCGGAAATACCGCCGGATACGAAAGGCGATAAATTTTGCCGTTTGGATATTAACATGAAGGTGAACGGGCAGCGTGTAGATCTGGAGGTGCAGGTGGATGATGAAGGCGATTATCCAGAAAGGTCGCTGTATTATTGGGCGCGTGAATTTTCGAGTGAACTCCATGAAGGGGAAGATTATATCGATTTACCAAAAACTGTCCTTATCAGCATCGTTACCTTTAATTTGTTCAAATGCGCGGATTTTCACTCGGAATTTCAGGCGCTCGAAGTTACGCGGCATGAGTTATTGACAGACAAGATGCGCCTGTGCTACTTTGAGCTATCGAAGCTGCCAAAAGTTATAGGCGCGGACGATGAATTAAAGCTATGGCTCAGTTTGTTTAGGGCGAAAACAGAAGAAGATTTGCGCCGGATAGAAATACTGGGGGTGCCGATTATGGAACAGGCAATCGAGGCGTACCGCCAAACAAAAGCAACAGACGAGTTCAGGGAGCTGGAGCGTTTGCGTTCCCGCGCGCGGCATAATGAAGCCGCTGCTCTGCGCCATGCGCGGGAAGAAGCCGAAAAAAAAGCCGACAAGAAATGGCAGGCTGAGCGTGATAAGTGGCAAGCTGTAAATGCGGAGAAAGACACGATAATTGCCGAGAATGCCGCTGTAATTGCGGAACTCCGAGCGCGTATCGCAAAACGTGAGACGTCAGAGGGAAAAAGCGAATAATTTGGTGTGGTATAGCGGCTGCTCTGCACGATATGTACCTTTACCCCTTTACACTCTGTGGGTGCCAAAATCGCCCTCCATAGCAGCAAGGGGCGCTACCCTCGCTGGCTTGCGACATCCGTATCGCAGCTCGGAACAGTATCTCCATGTACTTGCCGCCTCCTGTCGGCTCGCAGCCCCGCATAAATACGGTGCCATCTAGGCACCACGCGGGGCGCTCCGCCTCCTGTCCGCGAAATTTTTATTTCCAAAATTGCACAATATATATATTGTTTATCCAAAATACTCACGCGCTCTTCCGCTTGCGTCTCGAAAGCATATAGGGCAGGCTGGGCGCGGCTACGCAGGAGGAGTTATATGTTTGGCAGCAAGGGTACAAGCAAAATTTCTGACGCCATTTGTAATTTTCGCGGTCAAAGTATGCAGAGAATAATTCTCATCATTTTTATATTCATCGGAGCCGTTTCTGTACTTTCCGCCGAGCAAACGGCAAAGATACAGACAGGCGGTCAATTTAAGGTAATGGAAGTGAAGGAGGTTGCATCCGAGAGCATCCTCATAAGACCCGACGCGGATATGCGGTATATCGCATTTGATATTGTAATTGACAATGTAAAAGGCGCCGGGGAGATACGTTTCAACGCCGCATTTTTTTCGGTAGTGGTACGTGATACGGAGGGGCGCACATACAGCCCCGAGGTGACGAGTTATGCTTTGGCAAAGCCTGCAATGCCTTCTGCGGCGGTAGAGGCGGGCGAGCTTATGCGTGGATGGATAACGGTAGCCATTCCGAAAAATGTATCACTTGCGGGCTGCCGCATCCGGCTGGACGCGCGCGGGCGTCAGGATGATCGGATAACCTCTGAGTGGATAACACTTCCGGGCGGCAATCCGCCTGCGGTCAATGCGGGGGTGGGTACTTCCAGTGCGCCCAGGGGCAGCGTCGGTTCGGCGGTAGGCGTTGCGTCGCACGTGATGGTATCCATTCCGGCGGGCAGATGTATGATGGGCAGCCCCGCGACGGAAGCGAATCGGCGTGATAATGAAACGCAACATTTGGCGACGATCACAAAGAGTTTTTTGATGGGCAAGTACGAGGTGACGCAGGAATTGTATGAGAGGGTGATGGGGCGCAATCCGAGTTATTTTAAGGATTCTCCGGCGTATGGGGAAGCGCAGGCGAAGCGTCCGGTGGAGGGAGTAAGTTGGTACGACACGATAGTGTTTTGTAATAAGCTCAGTATTTTGGAGGGGCTATCGCCTGTATACCGGATAAGCGGGAGCACAGATACATCAAGTTGGGGCGCAGTCCCCACGGACAGTAGAAACGCTACATGGGATGCTGTTACTGTCAATTGGGACGCGAATGGATACAGGCTGCCCACTGAGGCGGAGTGGGAATACGCCTGCCGCGCGGGGACGACGACTGCGTACAATCTTGGGAATACATGGAACGATGCCTGGGGATGGTATGGGTATGATTCAGGTAATAGCGGTAAAATGACGCATGAAGTGGGGAAGAAGACGCCGAATGCGTGGGGCTTATATGATATGCACGGGAACGTGTGGGAATGGTGCTGGGATTGGTACGAAGAGGTTGGATCAAACGCTGTGACAGATCCGAAAGGGTCTCGTACGGGGTCTCTTCGCGTGCATCGCGGCGGCAGTTGGTACAATTATGCGCAGTACCTGCGCTCAGCCTAACGGTACGACTCGATCAACCCGGGCTACAGGGGCAACAGTATCGGCTTCCGTGTTGTGCGCGTGTCCCCCTGAGTTCTGCGGCTTTCGGATGACCCTGCGGAATGCCCGAGACGAAGCAAGCAGCGACCGCTTCAGCGGGCGCGCGCGCGAGGCAAGGGCATGGAGCGTGGGGCATCCGTTTGAAAAATTTTGGGAACCCGATCTACTTTAAAAGTAACCGCGCTCCGCAACAAATTACAACAAGGATTGTGCAAAAAGCTGCGCACACTGTCATTGCGAGCCGCGTAAGCGGCAAAGCGATCCACGCCCGCTGTCATTGCGATGCTGTTCGTCGCGAAAGCGACGATACAATCCATCCTTTCAGCAATGCCCGAAGGGCATAACGGAGCGAAGCAATCCACTTTGACATTTTACCACCGGGCTTCGCAATGACTTAAATTTATTGTTCAATAAGAATATGGAAAAAATATATGCCACTTTTAACCCAATACGCAAGTTTTTTCATCAGCCCCTTCGGCGAAAATTCCGTTACCGACGAACTGAACGCTTTTTTACGTTCCCATCGTATCGTCAACGTCGAGAAAAAGCTCATCGACAGCGAGCGCGGCACAGGTTGGGTTTTCCTTGTTGAATACGGCAGCGACAGCGGCAAAAATTCTCAAAACGCCCCGCCGCGTGTGGATTATAAAGAAGTTTTAAGCGCCGCTGAATATGCCCTTTTTGACAAGCTCCGCACTTTACGCAAAGAGCTATCAGAAAAGCAGGGCATCCCCGTGTATGCGGTATTTACCAACGATCAGCTTGCCGCTATGGTAAAAAAGCGCCCAAAGTCCACAAAGGATCTGCTTGGGATTGCGGGAGTAGGCGAAGCGCGGGTAAAGCAGTACGGCGAGGCGTTTTTGAATCTATGCGCAAACAATAAGGAAGCGCTGCAAGATGATGAAAAGACAGAGCCAACTGTTTAAGCGGATAATCGATTCCGGCAATATCCGGCTTG
>JAITCI010000073.1 GCA_031283155.1 Spirochaetota bacterium
AGCGACACGAGTCATGCTGCCGTGAGCGATGAATCCCAGGCCAGCGCGTCCGACGGCGGATCCAGCGCGGGCAGCGTTGGCTCGGCTGCGAGTCATGCGGCAAGCGACGCTGCGTCCAGTGCGTCCGCAATAAGCGGCGGATCCGGCGCGAGCAGCAGTTCTGTTTCCGGCGGCGCGTCCAGCGGCGGATCCAGTGCATCAAACACAAGCAGCAGTTCTGCTTCTGGTAGCGCGGCAAGCGACGCTGCGTCCAGCGAGTCCGCAATAAGCGGCGAATCCGGCGCGAGCGGTAGTTCTGTTTCCGGCAGTGTGGGCAGTGTTGGCTCGGCTGCGAGTCATGCGGCAAGCGACGCTGCGTCCAGCGCATCCATAATAAGCAGCGGCGTATCCGGCGCGAGCAGCAGTTCTGCTTCCGGCAATGCGTCCAGCAGCGGATCCAGTAACACTGCGCTAAGCGTATCCAGTAGCGAATCGAGCGTGAGCAGCGCGTTGAGCGCAGGCGCTGAGATAAGCACCGCGCATCTTGTTATGGTATATATTCCCAACGGCACGTTTACCATAGGCAGCCCGCCTGATGAGCCGAATCGCCAGAGTAATGAAACGCAACATTCGGTGACGCTCACGAAGGATTTTTTGATGGGCAAGTATGAGGTCACGCAGGAATTGTATCAGGCGGTAATGGGGAGCAATCCGAGTTCTTTCTTGAGTAATCCGGCGGAGGGTGAAGTACAGGAGCGTCGTCCTGTAGAAATGGTAAGCTGGGGTGAGATGCTGGTATTCTGCAACAAGCTCAGTATGTTGGAAGGGTTGACTCCTGTGTACAGCATTGAAGGGGAGACAGATCCGGCGGAATGGGGTTCCGGAGATTTTGATGTGAACTGGAACGCCAACGGCTATCGTTTACCGACCGAGGCGGAGTGGGAATATGCCTGCCGCGCGGGAACGACGACTGCGTATAATACGGGGGCGAGCATAAGCGACGACACCGGATGGTATTCTGTTAATAGCGGTAGTAAAACGCATGAAGTGGGGAAGAAGCCCGCCAATGCCTGGGGTTTATATGATATGCACGGGAATGTGTGTGAACGGTGCTGGGATAGATACGAAGGCTATACCGCAGAAGCGAGTACGGATCCGAAAGGCCCCGACTACGCGTATGGGGATTACCGAATGGTTCGCGGCGGCAGTTGGTACCTTGTTGCGCAGTACGTGCGCTCAGCCGGGCGGGACGTTGACTACAAATACGGCAGGAACTATTACGGCTTCCGTGTGGTGCGCAATAATTAAACCCTTCTGCACTGCTCGGGGTGCGTTGCTTTGCACGCATCGCGCCTGCGAGCAGGGGCAACGCCGCGCGCAATTAAGTAAAGCAAATCGGTTGTACGTATATTCTCAAAACGAGTGGGGGTAGACGGAGACGCGCAGGCGGCTCCGTCGAGGGGGAGGCTTTTCCTTCCATAAAAACCGACGTTGCGCTTTCTTGCAGGAATTGCGTCTGATTGCTTCCCCCTCCCCCTTTTCAAAAATTTGATTTACGCCCTCCAATAAAGTAGCTTTAGCGTTTACCGGGCGATTAGCTCAGTTGGTTAGAGCGCTTGCTTGACATGCAAGAGGTCACTGGTTCAAATCCGGTATCGCCCACACGATGTGGGCGTGCAGACGGCAGCATGGAGGCTGCGTCTTTCGTCTGCCGCCCAGATGCAGGAGGCATCTGTCCTTGCGTTTATGCCCTGTGGGTACAGCCACGGATGGCGTTCGCGCAGCGAGCGCAAGGACTACGATACACGACGTTTTTGCCCGCCTCGTCCCTCGAATCGCGCGTCCGGGGCGGGGTTTTTATAGCATGAGGTGGAATGATGGCTGCGATTGATATTACCCTGCCGGACGGAAGCGTTCGCGCCCTGGATGCAGGCTCAACCTGTTACGATCTCGCGAAGCAGCTTGGGCGCAGGCTCGCCGAGGATGCGCTCGCGGCGGAGATCGACGGCAAGCTCTGCGATCTCTCCCATGCGCTCACCGCGCCTGCAAGCGCGCGCATCATCACCTTCGATTCGCCGGAGGGGTGCGAAATATTCTGGCATTCGAGCGCGCACCTCATGGCCGAGGCCGTAACGCGGCTTTTTCCCGGAACGAAGTACACCATAGGTCCGGCAATCGAAAACGGATTTTACTACGATTTCGACAGCGAGCATGGTTTCACCCCCGAGGATCTCGCGCTGATCGAGGCGGAGATGGCGAAGATCGCGGGCGCAAAAGCGGCTTTTGTCCGCAGCGAGGTCTCCCGCGAAGAGGCGCTCCGTCTTTTTGAGGAGCGCGGGAACCCCTATAAAACAGAGATCATCGGCGCGCTTCCCGATGACGCAGTCATTTCATTGTACCGGCAGGGCGAGTTTGTGGATCTCTGCCGCGGGCCGCACGTCCCAACGACCGCCTGCCTGAAAGCGGTGAAGCTGCTCAGTCTCGCGGGTGCCTATTGGCGCGGCGATCACCGGAACCGGATGCTGCAGCGCATTTATGGCATTTCCTTCCCCGCAAAAAAAATGCTCGATGAATGGGTCGCGCGTTTTGAAGAGGCGAAAAAACGGGATCACCGCAAGATTGGCCGCGAGATGGATCTCTTCTCGTTTCAGGAGGAGGGGCCGGGCTTCCCGTTCTGGCATCCGAACGGCACGATAATTTTTAACGCGCTCGTGGACTATATCCGCGCGCAAAACACAAAGCGCGGCTATGGCGAGGTGCGCACTCCGCCGATCCTGAACGCCGCGCTCTGGCACAAGAGCGGGCACTGGGACAATTACCACGAGAATATGTATTTCACCGCGATTGACGACGAGGAGTACGCGATTAAGCCGATGAATTGTCCGGGCGGGCTTTTGATCTATAAAACGGGGCTGCATTCCTACCGCGAACTCCCGCTGAAGAATGCCGAACTCGGTCTGGTACACCGGCATGAACTCTCGGGCGTGCTGCATGGACTTTTTCGGGTGCGGAGCTTTACGCAGGACGACGCGCATATCTTCTGCGAGCCCGCGCAGATCCGCGAGCAGGTGCTGGAAACGATCCGCTATACCATCGAGGTTTACCGCGATTTTGGGTTTGAGGATATCGCGATCTTTATCGCCACGCGCCCCGAAAAGTCTATGGGCAGCGACGAGGACTGGGATCTCGCGACCGATGCGCTCACAGATGCCATGACGGACAGCGGCATGGGTTATCGTCTCAAAAAGGGCGAGGGCGCGTTTTACGGCCCGAAGATCGAATTCAACATCAAGGACAGCCTCGGGCGCAACTGGCAGTGCGGCACGATTCAGGTGGATTTTTCGATGCCGGCGCGTCTGGGTATCGCCTATCGCGGCAGGGACGGGAAGGATCATGTACCGGTAATGATCCACCGCGCAATCTTCGGGTCGCTCGAGCGCTTTATCGGGATCATCACCGAACATTTCGCGGGGAAATTCCCTCTGTGGATCGCGCCGGTGCAGGCGATAGTACTCTCCGTGAGCGAGGCCTCTGTTTCCTGGGCGGATACCTTTGCCGCGCGGCTTCTTCTGGAGGGGATACGCGCGGAGCGCGATTTTTCGGGCGAGAGCCTCGGGAATAAGATCAGGCTTGCACGAAATCGCCGTATTCCCTATATTTTTATTATTGGCGATAAGGAGAGCGAAAGTTCCGCTGTTTCCTGGAAAACATATTTTGGCGATAATGGCGGCGGCGCGCAGGCGGATCAGGTTATTTCCGCGCTCAGGCAGGCTGTTCAAAATCGCTCTCTTAATTTGCTGAATATATAAGGGGGTAACAGTAACCGCTCAATGGCAAATGAACGCGCTCAAGACCGAAGAATCAATTTTATGATTCGTGTTCCCGAGGTTCGCCTGATAGGTCCCGAGGGAGAGCAATATGGAATATTGGGAACTTCCGCCGCTTTGGCCCGCGCCCAGGAAATGGGCTATGATCTGGTTGAGATTTCGCCGAATGCGCAGCCGCCCGTATGCAAAATAATGGACTATGGCAAATTCCGCTTTGAGGAAGAAAAGCGGATGAAGGATTCGCGCAAAAAGCAAAAGATTATCCGCGTAAAGGAAATTAAGTTCCGCCCCATCACGGATGATCACGATTTTGAGTACAAAATCAGGAATGGCGTTAAATTCCTTGAACGCGGCGATAAGCTCAAAATTACTATCCGCTTTCGCGGGCGCGAGATGACGCACCAGGATCTGGGGCAGCGCGTGATTAACCGCGTGCGCGAATTGATCCAGCAGAGCATCGCCATTATTGAGGAAAGAAAGCCCATGTTTGAGGGGCGCAACCTTATTATGATTCTGGCGCCGGCAAAAAGGGTGGTACGCTCCGCGAATTCGGCGGCGCACGCGGATGAAGATTTTGACGACGACGAGGACGAGGATCTCGACGAGCCGCTCGATGAAGAAGATGATGACGACGATGAGGAAAATAGTTAATGGATAACTGCTGTTTGCAGTTATGGAGGATAGAATGCCCAAGATGAAAACAAAACGCAGCGCCGCGAAGCGCTTTAAGATTTCAGCCGGCGGCAAGGTGATGCGCCGCAAGGCCTATAAGCGGCACATACTCACCAAAAAAACGACCAAGCGAAAGCGCAACCTGCGGCACAACGCTGAAGCCGCAAGCGGCGACAGCGCAAAAGTCAAAGCCATGCTTCCGTATCTGTAGACGCAAAAAAGGAGATAGAATATGCCTCGTTCCATACCGCACTCGGCGCGCATGAAGCGCCGGAAGAATATGCGAAAGCAAACCCGCGGCTTTTTCGGGACAGCCAGCCGGGGATACAAAAAAGCGCGCACTCTGGTTATGCGCGCCATGCGCTATTCCTACCGCGACCGCCGCGCGCGCAGGCGCGATATGCGCTCGCTCTGGATTGTGCGCATCAATGCCGCCTGCCGCATTTGCGGGGGCAGCTACAGCCGCTTTATCGACGCCCTCAGAAAAAAAGAGATGATTCTTGATCGCAAGGTGCTCGCCTATATCGCGGCTACCGATCTGGAGGCCTTCCGGGCTATTTATAATCAGGCGATGGCCAGGTAGAGCAGAATCTTGGTATTGAAAAAGTAAGGCGGCTCCCCGGTGAGCCGCTTTTTTGTGTGACAGCGCAGGGGGAACGGCGGCGGTTTGCAAAAAATTTGCCGCTCTTTGCCGGGGAATCAGCGGTACATGCTCCCCCTAACTTCAGCCCTCGCCGTAGGCGAGGGCTTCCGTTACCCCCTCTCGGCTAAAACCATGCGTTAGCCAACCCCGCGCGCTTCCGAAGTAGGAGTACGTGCTTCGGAAAAGGATGGCGCGATCGGCGCGGGGCAGCTTCAGCCCGCCTGCGCGTCTCCACTACCCCCACCAATTTCAAAGCTGTGCTACAGCCAAATAAGAAGCGCCAAAGCCGCTGAAACCACGAAAACCGTGAAAGCAAAAAACCATTGGCCACGATGTTGTTCGTCGCGTGAGCGACGCCTATAATTTTCCTCTCAACCGCGCTCGTAGAGCGCTACAAAACCGAATAAAGGCTCGAAATTAAAGCCTAAAAAACCGGAAAAAAGTCTTGGGGTAAAAGCCAAAGCAAAAAGCCGCGAGCTGTAGTAAACCCCTTACAAAACACTAATCCAGATCTTCCAAAGTAAGACCGGTTACCGCAAAAATCTGTTCTGCGGATACGTTCAAAGATTTGAGTTTTCGGGCAGTTTCTAATTTTTCTTCCGCCCGACCTTCTGCGCGCCCCTGATTCAAACCGCGCTCCAATCCCAGAGCTATACCATCCTCCATGGCTTCTTCGCGCCACACGGTCATGGCTTCTTCCTGATTCCACTCGGTGATCCGCATATTAAGCACCTCCTGCTTGTGCTTCTCCATGAACTCTTTGAGTATACCATGTTTTAAACAATATCGCACAGCCGTTTGCATCGCTTTTTGTCTGTCGCCAAGCTGCCGCGCAAAAGATCGCTCCAGCGCCACAAATTCACTATACTCGCTCAAAGTTTTGCATCTGGACGCAAGTTCTGCGTTTCTTCCATCGTTAATATTGAGGACGCGCACAATAAGCTCAAGGGTGGGTTCTTGCTCTTTTGCTTGTACGCGCGAAAGCCCCAGCGCTTCTGTGTCCATGAATGAATCCGAGAGTTTTAAGATTTGTTCATCCGGGCAGGGCGTAAGTCCATTATAGAGCACAAAAAATTCAGGCTTCGGAATACGCACAAGTTTGCTTGAATAGAGCGCCCTTTTTTCGTTCATCTCTTCATATATTTTTGAGATGTACATGAGAAACCGTAATCCCATATTCGGATTAACGCTGCTCTGGTGTTCGAGCAATACGACCAACCTCCCGCCTATCTCAAATGAAATATCGTTGGTAGAATCCATAAAGAGCACATTCTGTAAGGTATTGATGTTTACAGGCGTGTCCGGCGGGAGCGTGACGCCCTCCAGAGCGCAATATAACTCGCGTAAGATATCCGGTTCGCTGAACAGCAGCGAAAAAACACTGTTTTTGTAGGTATGATTCACAGCCATAAAAACCTCCTCTTTATGAGCAGTAGAAGCCGCAGAAGGGTACCGGGTGCGATT
The DNA here is from genome assembly GCA_031283155.1 of Spirochaetota bacterium. Lineage (GTDB taxonomy): Bacteria > Spirochaetota > JAGLSM01 > JAGLSM01 > JAKPMW01 > JAKPMW01. Next base: position 6,586 of record JAITCI010000073.1, read on the forward strand.
TAATTTCAATAAAAAGCAGTTTATTTGAGCCGCGAATGCGACGAATAAAAAAGCAATTTGGCCACGAAAACCACGAATAAAGGCTCGAAATTAAAGCCTAAAAAACCTGAAAAAGTCTTGGGGTAAAAGCCAAAACCAAAAGCCGCGAACCTGTAGTGAACCTCTTTTTGATGTTTTTTTGTTTTATTCGATTCTTATATTCGGTTTTTTTCGTGGCCAATGTCTTGTAGTTTTTGTGCTTGCAGGACGCAAGCACCCCGCGCGTTTATGCCTTTACCCCCGAAAGGGGGCAAGGGTACAACAGGATGTTGCGATACTGTTCGTCGCGCCCGCCTTGCGCGCTACGCGAGCGACGCCTATAATTTTCCAACCAGATACGCCCGAAGGGCGTACCGGAGCGGAGCTTTTTCGCGCCTTTCCGCCTCCTGTTGGCTCGCAGCCCCGCATAAATACGGTGCCATCCAGGCACCACGCGGGGCGCTCCGCCTCCTGCCGGCGAAATTTTTATTTGCAAAATGGTGCAATATATATATTGTTTATCCAAAATACTCGCGCGCTCTTCCGCTTGCGTCTCGAAAGCATATAGGGCAGGCTGGGCGCGGCTACGCAGGAGGAGTTATATGTTTGGCAGCAAGGGTGCAAGCAAAATTTCCGCCGCCATTTGTAATTTTCGCGGTCAAAGTATGCAGAGAATAAGCCTCATCATTTTTATGTTCATCAGAGCCGTATCTGTACTTTCCGCCGAGCAAACGGCAAAGATACAGACAGGCGGCCAATTTAAGGTAATGGAAGTGAAGGAGGTTGCATCCGAGAGCATCCTCACAAGACCCGATGCGGATATGCGGTATATCGCATTTGATATTGTAATTGACAATACAAAAGGTGCCGGGGAGATACGTTTCAACGCCGCTTTTTTCTCGGTTGTGGTTCGTGATACGGAGGGGCGCACATACAGCCCCGAGGTGACGAGTTATGCTTTGGCGAAGCCTGCAATGCCTTCTGCTGCGGTAGAGGCGGGCGAGTTCATGCGTGGCTGGATAACGGTAGCCATTCCGAAAAATATTTCGCTTGCGGGCTGTCGCATCCGGCTGGATGCGCGGGGGCGTCAGGATGATCGGATAACTTCTGAGTGGATAACCCTTCCGGGCGGCAATCCGCCTGCGGTCAATGCGGGGGTGGGTACTTCCGGCGCGCCCCGGGGCAGTTCGCAGCCGTTGAAAGATATTGCGTCGCACGTTATGGTGCCTATTCCGGCGGGCAGATTTCTCATGGGCAGCCCTGCGACGGAGACGGGTCGATTTAATAATGAAACGCAACATTCGGTAACGATCACGAAGAGTTTTTTGATGGGCAAGTACGCGGTTACGCAGGAATTGTATGAGAAGGTGGTTGGGCGTAACCCAAGCCGGTTTATAAGTTCTCCGGCGTATGGGGAAGCGCAGGCGAAGCGTCCGGTGGAGCAAGTAAGTTGGTACGACGCGATAGTGTTTTGTAATAAGTTGAGTATTTTGGAGGGGCTATCGCCTGTATACCGGGTAAACGGGAGCACCGATCCGGCAAGTTGGGGAGCAGTCCCCACGGACAACAGAAACGCTACATGGGACGCTGTGACAGTAAATTGGGACGCGAATGGGTATCGTTTACCCACCGAGGCGGAGTGGGAGTATGCCTGCCGCGCGGGGACGACGACTGCGTATCACACGGGGGCGAGCATAAGCGATAATACCGGATGGTATGGGGCGTGGGATGGAAGCGGCAATAGCGATTCAAAAACCCATGAAGTGGGGAAGAAAACGCCGAATGCTTGGGGCTTATATGACATGCACGGGAACGTATGGGAATGGGTTTGGGACTGGTATGGAGAATATACCGGGACAGCGACGGATCCGCGAGGCTCCCATACGGGGTCTTCTCGCGTGGATCGCGGCGGCAGTTGGAACGCTTATGCGCAGAACCTGCGCTCAGCCTTACGGCTCGACACTTACTACCCGTACGTCAGGAACTTCAGTTTCGGCTTCCGTGTTGTGCGCGTGTCCCCCTGAGTTCTGCGGCTTTCGGATGACCCTGCGGAATGCCCGAGACGAAGCAAGCAGCGGCCGCCTCAGCGGGCGCGCGCGCGAGGCAAGGGCATGAAGCTGGGGGCATCCGTTTAAAAATTTTTGGGAACCGATCTACTTTAAAAGTAACCGCGCTCCGCAACAAATTACAACAAGAATTGTAAAAAAGCCGCGCACACTGTCATTGCGAGACGCATTCCACATGTCATTGCGAGCGGAGCGAAGCAATCCACGCACACTGTCATTGCGAGCGCAGCGAAGCAATCCAGGCTGTAATTATGCAAAAGTGGATTGCGCTTGTGCCCTGTGGGTATTAGGGCGTGTCCCTAAAGTGTTTTTTTCGTCATTACGAGGCGCAGCCGAAGCAATCCATGTAAAAATATTCCCCCTGGATTGCTTCACCCCGCTTCGCACGGGGTTCGCAATGACAAAAATATTGCCAAGTGATACATTAGGGACACGCCCTAACCCTACGGGTCTCGCAATGACGATTGTATGTATTATTCAGTGAGGAAAATATATGGCGCTTTTAACCCAATACGCAAGTTTTTTCATCAGCCCCTTCGGCGAAAATTCCGTCACCGATGAACTGAACGCCTTTTTGCGCTCGCATCGTATAGTCAACGTCGAGAAAAAGCTCATCGACAGCGAGCGCGGCACAGGCTGGGTCTTTTTGGTTGAATACGGCAGCGACAGCGGCAAAAATTCTCAAAACGCCCCGCCGCGTGTGGATTATAAAGAAGTTTTAAGCGCCGCTGAATATGCCCTTTTTGACAAACTCCGCACTTTACGCAAAGAACTTTCAGAAAAGCAAGGTATCCCCGTGTATGCGGTGTTCACCAACGATCAGCTTGCCGCTATGGTAAAAAAGCGCCCAAAGTCCACAAAGGATCTGCTTGGGATTCCGGGTATTGGCGAAGCGCGGGTCAAGCAGTACGGCGAGGCGTTTTTGAATCTATGCGCAAACAATAAGGAAGCGCTGCAAGATGATGAAAAGACAGAGCCAACTGTTTAAGCGGATAATCGATTCCGGCAATATCCGGCTTG